>NZ_JADBTB010000231.1:0-15773 GCF_020246405.1 Microcystis sp. M083S1 | reverse complement strand
TCGTTAAGCCAGAGGAGGTGGAAAGAGCCGTAAACTTGATTAACAATCGTCCTCGAAAATGTCTTGACTATCGTACCCCGAATGAGGTATTCTATAAAGATAGATCAGACAGTGATGCAATTCAGACTTGAATTGGCCTATTGAGGAAATGACCAACAGGCTCAAAGAAGGGTTAAAATCTCCCGATAATTTCACTTCTGCTCAATTTGCAGCCACCATGATTGAGGGATCGCCCAAAGTTAGATTTGTCGCACGGGGTTAGATTTGTTGGGTAATGTCTTTGGGCTTTTTGAAAATCAAAAAGTACCAGATATAGGAGTGATCGGGGGGGGATAATTCAGCTACTTTTTCCCTGAAAATTAGGTAATTGACCCCCTCAAAATCGGTAAAACCCTACACCCCACACCCCACACCCTACCCCCAGGAAAAACTTTTTGCCGCAGACCCTATCTATGGCTGATTTTCCAGATAATTACAGATTTGTTCTAATTTAGCCAGAGCTTTTCCTGACTGTAAAGATTGTTGTGCTTGCTGGAAACCGGTGGGGATATCTGGGGCAATTCCACAGCGCCAAAGATAAAAACCACCGTTAAAAATTGCCGCATCGGTTAATTCATTATTTTCTCCAGCTAATAAACCCTTTAATTTAGCGGTGAGCATCTCTAAAGATTCGAGGGGATAATCCGAAGGACAGAAGCCATAATCGCGAGGATTTAGGAAAAATCGCTGAAAGGAAGGGGGATCGGTGGGATTTCCCAGACCAATAATCGCCGTCCGATTACAGGCTAAATCACAACTCCCCTCTAATCCTTTCACGGTGGTGAAGTGAGAGATATTTCTCAGGGCAAAAGTTTCGCGAAAACGATCTTCGGTGGGGGGATGAACAAAACCCGATATTTGATGAATATTACCGACCAAAGGCGACCACATTAACTCTACCGTGGCCATGGGCGGACGTTTACCGATTTGCTCCCGATAAGTAACAAAATTCTCTACTAGGGGAAAATGGCGCGGAATATAGAAAAAAGTCAATCCCGTGGTGATTAAACAGTCTTTCACTGCTGCTAAGGATAATTGACTAAAATCTGCTCCTAATTGCTGCCAGATTTCCCTGAGAGAAATACCGTATTTAGTCGGCATTCGATCGCCCCCGTGCAGGACTACAGGAACCCCCGCCAACCCTAAGATTAAAGTAGTGATCGGAGTAACCGGGGCAGTGCGAGAGCGTCCATCGTAGGGATTGCCAAAAATAGTGATCGGATGCTGAAAAGAGGCTGATTCTAGGGTTATTTGCGGGCCAAGCTCGGCGTAGGCATCAAGCATTCCCGCTAACTCATCGCTGGTGGGGCGTTTAATGCGATGGGCAATCATGAAAGCACCGATTTGGGCCGGGGTTGCCTCTTGGGTTAACATCATCTTGGTGGCCATTGCCGCTTCGGGACGGGTTAAATTTCTGCCCGTATGGGTGCCACTACCGATCGCTTTTAATAATTCTCGAAAAGTATCACTCATCTCAAGGAAGAAAATAAAGAGTAAATAGGGTTTGCTGAATAAATCTAAAAACCTTGTTGGATAAGACTTTTAGACTTGTTTTCCCTCAAAAAGTGCCGACCTTTGGAGTGATTGGGGGGAAAATCCCTGGACTTTTTCCCTGAAAATTAGGTAATTGACCACCTGAAAATCGGTAAAACCCCACACCCCACACCCCACACCCCACACCCTGCCCCTAGGAAAAGCTTTTTCAGCAAACCCTAAATAGGATTGATTGGGATTGCTAAGGCTGGACGTGGTGGTTTTCTAGGCTTTTAACCACACTTTGATTCATTTGCCGCACTAATTGACAGAAATGAGCGATCGGTGGTATCTGTAGGCGATCGCTGGTGGTGACAAGGACTACCTGACGGGTGAGACGATGACTAAATTTACCATTATTAAGATAGGGATTTTCGCCACTAGGGGAAGCAAGAGGACGAATGGCGAGGGTAGCATCGCTACGCGCTTCCATCAGGGCAGATTGGGGCAGAAGAGCGATAATATTACCCTGACGCAC
Source organism: Microcystis sp. M083S1 (assembly GCF_020246405.1). Taxonomy (NCBI): domain Bacteria; kingdom Bacillati; phylum Cyanobacteriota; class Cyanophyceae; order Chroococcales; family Microcystaceae; genus Microcystis; species Microcystis sp. M083S1. The sequence goes on along the minus strand of NZ_JADBTB010000231.1, from coordinate 13,723 downwards.
CACACCGCGAAAAGCATCGAGGGTGTTTAATTCCATGACAGTTTTCAGGTGGGCATCCTGACGGGAAAACCATTCTTGTACTAATCTTTGCATTCCGTAGCCATCTTTGAAAACCACTTGCGGATAGGGGATTAATTCTGACCATGGCACTTCTTTGTATTGGGCGAGAGGATGATTAGCGGCCATGAGAATTTCGATCGCTTCTTGGTATAATACCTCGACCACCATCTCCGGGCTAGAGGTGAGAAAACGATTATTCATTACCAACGCCACATCTACTAAACCATCCCGCAGCACTTTTAAGGCGCGATCGCTGCCTAGTGCGGTAACTCTTAACTGAACTTCTGGGTATTCAGCGCAAAATTTCGGCAAAATCGGCGGTAAATAGTGGGCGCACACGGAATGAATCGCCGCCACGCACAATTCTGGCTGTTTTCCTGCCTGTAGGTCAGTGATTTCCTCGTGAACATTCGCCCACTCTTGACAAATCCGTTTCGCCCGGGGCAGTAATTTCTCCCCAGCAATGGTTAACTTCGCTTGGGCGGTACGATGGAAAAGAGGTAAGCCCAAATCGGTTTCTAGGGATTGAATCTGCCGGCTGATAGTCGATTGGGTGACTCCACACTGGCGGGCGGCTTGACCGAAATTGCCCGTATCGGCTACGGCTAAAAAGGCTTGCAATTGCTCGATCCGCATTCTTTCTCGTTTTAATTACATTCCTTCATGACTTTATGACAATAACGAATTTTATTCTGACTTTTGGTAGAAATTGCTACCGTTTTCTCAGTTATCAGTTACCAGTTATCAGATGTGAGTTTTCAGTTCACTGATTACTGTTGACTGTGGACTGATTACTGAAAAAAAACTACCCCTGCACCACCTGTTTAAGGGTGGTAAAGGTTTCTAGGTTGATTAACCCCCGGCGCTGGCCTTTTTGGTTGGAAATGCCCAAAAATACCGATTCTCCCTGTTTGGGATTGCGATCGAATCGGGGGGAAGAATTGATATAAACTAAAGCACTATCGGACTCCATGGCAAATTGACGACTTTCTCGATAGGATTCGGTGACAATACAATCCGCATGACCGCTACTATACTTATTAATCCAAGCGATCGCATCAGTGAGGGTATCCACTAACCTAAAGGCCACCGTTTTTTCTAAATAGGGTCTTTGCCAATCATTATCGGTGGCAATGGTTAAATGTTCGGGAAAATCCGCCGCTAATCGGGTATCTCCCCGCAATTTAAAGCCTTTTTCCTGCAAACTTTTAAACAAACGACTTAAAGTCGAAGAATTTTGATGGGGACTAATTAAAACTTTTTCGATCGCATTGACCGGATCGGGTATACTCCCATGACTATCGATAATTACCTGACGGGCTAACTCCAAATCGCCACTAGGAGACCAATACAAATAACAGTTTCCCATCGCTGCGCGCAAAACGGGAACCGTGGCCAATTGACTCACCCGACCAATTAAACTAGGGCGACCGTAGGGAATAATTAAATTAACATAATTTTCCTGGGTCAGCAACTCCTCTAGGGAGGGACTAGAATCACAGGGCAAACCACTGACACAATCCACGGGTAAACCCACATCTTCCAATGCTTCTTGGATAATTTCCGTAATCACCCCATCGGAATGACTAGAGGCATTGGAACCCCGAATAATCAAACTATTGCCACTTTTTAGGGAAAATCCCGCCGCTACCATCGCTAATTCCGGAAAACCTTCATAGACGAAGGCAATCACTCCTAAAGGCATCCTTTGGCAATAGGTTTGGGAAGGATTCAGTTGATAGGCCGCGTTAATTACCTGTTGCAGCGGATCCGATGCTTCCGCTAGTTGTTGCAATACCTCCACCGTCGTCTCTAAACGTTCGGGAGTTAACCGTAACCAGCGAATCATTTGTTCCGAGACGGCCATCTCTCGACTGACTTCTAAATCGAGGGTATTGGCTTCTAAAATGCGATCAAAGCCAGTTTTAATGCCCTTAGCGATCGCGATTACCCCGCGATTTCTTTCATTGCCATTAAATTGACCTAGAGCCAGAAAAGCATTATATGCTTGCTTAAAGATCGTCAGGGGGGGGGTGGAGGAACTTTCGATCATAGATTCTTGTCTAGCGTCGATAGGCTAACCAAAAGATGAATGCGGGCAAAATAACTAATAGCATAACTAGAATTGCCCCAAAAATCACGCTTACCCCAGGTGGTGATTTTAAAATTAAGGGTAGCCAAACGATCGATAATAACAGAGTTATCCCCATTATCAGGGGTAATACCTCTTGCCCAAGGCGCTGATTCGTACTCACCCAACGAAATCCTGTCCAGCGCCAAGTGCGTTTATAGGGATAGTGGGGGGCTAATTGTTCGATAATTTGGCCGTTTTCCTGTAGCACAAATATCTGTTGACAGCGATCGCATCCAAAGGCATCGGTCAATAAAATCGGACATAATGTCCCTTTCCGACGACAGGGACAAGGATAGTCTTGGTGTTGGTCGATTTTGGTATATTTACGCGGTCGCACAAGCTAAATTTTTGTTTATAAACGGTTGTTTTTAGTCGCTCGTGGTCAATAGCTAAGGGATTCAACGGTTGCCCAAAATCCTCAACCCTGTTGCTCACGGGTAATTCCCATCTTAAGGGATATCCCTAAATTATTCATCCTGACCTTAAGGTATATTTCAAGATTTTTTCAAGCGGGCAACGCGATTCGAACGCGCGACATTCACCTTGGCAAGGTGACGCTCTACCACTGAGCTATGCCCGCAAGCCGTTTTTTTCACACTTACCTGAGTATCCCAAATCTCAGAGCATTTGTCAAGTGGTTTGGAGCATTTTTTTACAATAATTCATCTTCTGGCAAATCCCCCAAACCGGTAATAGCTTCGAGAACCACCTTAGCCTGTAGTCGGTTGAACTGATGTTCCAAGCGATCAAAACGCTTGTCAATGGCGGCGAATTTTTCATCCACTGCGGCGAATTTTTCATCTATATGCCGTTCCATAGCGTCAAAAGCTTCCGTAATCCGCCCCTCTGGTTCTAAATCTAATTCCAGAGTCTTGATTCTCTCGACAGCGTTGACTAATTGCCGTCTGAGTTGGTTAATATATTTGTTCTGTTCAGCTTCGCTCATCAGTGGAACTCCAGGAGTGGGGACAACTAAAATCCTAAATTCTGGGGGAATTTTCTTAGCCTTCCATCAGTGCCTGTTGGGGATTATTTTCCAATAATTCTAGGGGTTTATCTTCATTCCGGGGGCGCAATTGACGCATGAGACTAGCCATTTCTAGGGCAGATAGGCCATAATTCCAGCCCAAATTACTCTTAATACCGGCCCGTTCGAGGGCCTGTTGTAGAGTATCAGTGGTGAGAATACCGAAGACAACGGGAACACCCGTCTGAAAAGCGGCCGCGGCGATTCCCTTAGCGGCCTCGGCGGCAACGTAGTCAAAATGGGGCGTTTGGCCGCGAATAATTGCCCCTAGACAAATAACGGCATCGTAACGGTGGGAAAGGGCGACTTGACGGGCTACCATTGGCACTTCAAAGCTACCCGGTACCCAGATATAATCCACTTGAGTGCCATCGGGATTAACATCAACCCCGTGACGCTTGAGACAATCTTGACAGCCTGATAACAGTTTATCAGTGACGAGATCGTTAAAACGACCAATCACGATCGCAAACCGCCAAGAGGATATATCCTCGGTAAAATTTCCCTCAAAAACAGTCATAAGGTGTGGGGTGTGGGGTGTGGGGTGTGGGGTGTGGGGTGTGGGGTGTGGGGAGGTGGGGAGATGGGGTAGTGGGGAGGTGGGGAAACTGTCTCATCACCCTATCACCCTATCTCCTCCTGACTCCTGATCAAGGCTAAATCACTAAAAAGTTTAAAATAGCGACGGCAACGACTAAAATCGCCCAAATTGCCGAACCCACATAGAGAAGGGGTTTCGATTGATCCCAGTTTTGGGGGGAAGCATAGGCAACGGGGACACCAATCACCATCAGCAAGGAAAATAAAACTAAGGCAATGAGAAAAAATTGAAAAACAATAGACATGATTGGGTTCTCCTAAAGCAGTTGATGTTTATTTAGATAATTCTCCCAGATTTGATACTTGTATGGAAGAGCCTCACTTCCAATCAACTTAACTGGACGACCCTTCCTCTAACTCCCCCCTGAATCAGGGGTTAAAGGAGATATCCCCGTCAGACCGAATCCACGAGCATTTTAATTCTACTGCCACTGACTACCCAGCCGCAGCGGGTCTTAAAATTTTTTTCCAGTGTCTATCCTTGCCAAAAGCAGCAGGGCAAGGGGTTAGGTGGGGTAATTGACTCCCTGTGATTCCTTGCCCAGATTACCGTGTTTTTGCGTTTTCGCCAAACCTAGCCTAGAAAGATATCCAGACTGCTGAACTGCTAAAAGCTAATGGTCAAGCCCGCCCAAACGGATGCCGGCGCCAAAAATGACGAATAATACTGCTAGAGTGGTGACGGCGACTATGTGCAGGGCGAGGAAATTTAAGTTTTCCTCGCCCAGTTGAGGAAGGAGAAAAAAGCGGGAATGAAGGGCCAAGATGAGAGTTAATAGCAGTAAAGCTAACTTAATTCCTATATAAACCGATAAAAAACTATCAAATGACCAAAAATCACGAAATCCGGGCAAATAAATCCAAGTCAGTCCTAGGCCCGTTATTACCTGCAACAATAAAGCAGATAACCCAAAACCCTCAAAATATTGCTCAAATTGACGAATTCGGTCTGGTTCTCGGTTTTTGAGGGCCTGGGGTAGAACGGTGACTGCCAACAATAAATGACCACCGGCCCAGACGGTCGCCCCTAGGGTGTGGAGAATTACTAAAATTTTGAACAACATGGGTTTCTCTTGGTCAAGATTTGCTAACTTATAGTACTTGACCCGGTTATTGCCGAGCATTTAGTAACAATAGATACAGAAAAAATCCTGATAACTTCTCCTTACTAAAAAATATGGATTTAATTTTATGTCATCAAACGGCGGATTTTGACGCTTTGGGGGCAGCGGTGGGTTTATCGTTGCTGAAAGCGGGTAGTCGCATTGTTTTAACGGGGGGAGCGCACCCAACAGTAAGGGAATTTTTAGCCCTGCATCGGGATGAATTTGCTTTAATTGAAATGCGTAGTGTCAATCCGGACCGTATTCGCTCTTTAATTATCGTTGATAATCAGTGGCGGGAGCGTCTGGGAAAAGCCTCCCAGTGGCTCGATTTAGGGCATTTACAGGCGATCGAATTGTATGATCATCATTTAGATAGTGAAAGCGATATTCATGCCTCTAGCGTCCATTTAGAAGGGGTGGGAGCTACCACGACTTTAATTGTCGAAGCTTTACAAAAAGCCCAGATTAAACCAAACTCGATGGCAGCGACGGTAATGGCACTCGGTATTCACGTTGACACGGGTTCCCTGACTTTTGCCGGTAGTACCCCCAGGGATGCCTATGCTTTGGCTTGGTTAATGACCTGTGCTGCTAACATTAAAACGATCGCCCAATACTGTCAACCGAGTTTTTCCCCGCGCTTACAGGAGTTATTTAGCCTTGCTTGGGAAAATCTAGAGATTAAAACGATCCATGACCGTAAAATCGCCCACGTTCTCCTCCATACTGCCGATTTTATCCCCGGTTTGTCTAGTCTGGCCGAGCGCCTACTGGAATTATCCGATAGTGATGCACTACTTTTCGGCCATAGTTATAGTAAAGACGAGGAAGATAAGTCCCGACAGCGTTTAACTGTGATTGGTCGCTCTAGAATCGATGGAGTGAATCTATATCAGCTTTTTTCCCCCTATAACGGCGGTGGTCATGCTCAGGCCGCTTCGGTGAGTTTTCGCGATGTTCAGCCAGTTCAACAGTTAAACCAACTACTGGGGGACTTAATTGCTCAAATTCCTCCTTCTCCCACTGCTAGGGATTTAATGTCTTCTCCGGTGCGGACAATTCGTCCCGATACTTCCATATCTCAAGCCGAGCGCATCCTTTTCCGTTACGGCCATTCGGGTTTATCGGTGGTAGATGAGCAGGATCGCTTAGTTGGGGTGATTTCTCGTCGTGACCTCGATTTAGCTCTCCATCACGGCTTTTCTCGCTCTCCCGTGAAGGGATACATGACTTGTAATCCGAAAACTATTACCCCCGATACTTCCCTTCAGGAAATCGAGTCACTGATGGTAACGTATGATTTAGGGCGTTTACCTGTACTAGAAAATGGGCAGTTAGTCGGTATCGTCACTCGTACAGATGTATTAAGACAGATTCATCAAAATGAGCGGGTGCGTTTTGAAGGGGTTGCTTTGGTTTCCTGTCTTTTACCGACGATTAAAGAGCGTTTAGAGCCGGTTTTATGGTCATTCCTGCAAGCTGCCGCCACTGCCGCTCAAAAACGCGGTTGGCATCTCTATCTGGTTGGGGGTGCAGTGCGCGATTTATTGTTAGCCACAGAAAGGGATACTTTATTGTTACAGGATATCGATTTAGTGGTGGATGGCTGCCATCGTGCCGCCGGTGTGGGTGCGGGGGTAGAATTGGCTAATTGTTTACGCGAAATTTATCCGGGGGCCCGGTTATCGATTCACGGGGAATTTCAGACGGCGGCTTTGTTATGGCACAAAGATGAGCGTTTTGGCTCGTTATGGGTGGATATCGCCACGGCACGCACGGAATTCTATCCCTATCCCGCCAGTAATCCCCAAGTGGAGGCTAGTTCGATTCGACAGGATTTGTATAGAAGGGATTTTACAATTAATGCTCTGGCAATTCGCCTAACTTCGCCGAAAGAGGGGGAATTACTCGACTTTTTTGGCGGTATGTTGGATTTACGCGCTCAAGAAATCCGGGTTCTCCACGCTAATAGTTTTATTGAGGATCCGACGCGCATCTATCGAGCGGTGCGTTTTGCCACTCGGTTAGGATTTGTTATTGAACCCTTGACAGAAAATTATATTAGGTATGCGATCGAAAGTGGAGTTTATGAGCGCTCACGGCAACAAAATCAGAATGCACCCGCTTTACAGTCCCGTTTAAAAGCGGAGTTGAATTATATTTTAGAGGCGGATTACTGGGAAAGTGCCTTAGAAAAGTTGGCTGAGTTGGGGGCTTTGCACTGTTTACACGGGGATTTAAGTTTAAATCAAGCTTTATGGCGACAATTGCGCTGTCTTAGTCGTTGGTTAGATTGTTTAAGTCTGGAATTGCCGGTGAATGCTTGGTTAATGCGGTTGGAATTATTAATCGCTTCTCTGGCTGTGGGGGAAAGAATAGCGATCGCTAATAATTTACAATTGCCCAAAGATAGTCTGGGGCGTTTACAAAAACTAGAAGTTATGGAAAGGGAGATTAGCAATAATTTTGCTTATGATCAACCCGTTAGTCAAATTGTCAGCTTTTTCAAGGGTTATCAGGTTCCTAGTTTGTTATTGGTGGCGGTGAGGAGTCAGACTAGGATGCGGGCTTTAATCTGGCAATATTTAACTAAATGGTCGCAGATTGAGGCTCCTATCGACGGCAATGACCTAAAAGCTTTGGGTTATCAACCGGGTCCCCAGTTTAAATCGTTACTTGCGGCGGTATTGGGGGCGACTTTAGATGGAATAGTCAGCAATAAAAGCGAAGCTATGGCTTTTATTGCTAGATTAACTCGGGCTTGCTGAATAAATCTAAAAACCTTATTGGGTAAGACTTTTAGACTTTTTGTCAATCAAAAAGTACCAGTTGTGGGAGAGATAGGGGGAAAATTCTGGGACTTTTTCTCTGAAAATTAGGTAATTGACCAGATGAGAATCGGTAAAACCCTACACCCCACACCCCACACCCTACACCCTGTCCCCACGAAAAACTTTTTGCCGCAGACCCTAACTAAGTCAGCAGATTAGGTATCGGCTGCCCCTTCATTTTCCGAAGATTGTCTTTGATCGCTGGAATAACCGCCTCTACCTCCTCTGGTGGTGGTACGATTAGAAGCAGCCCGGAATTGACGAGCGTAGGCGCGGTTGCGTTCAGCTTTTTCTTTTTTCAAATTACGACGTTTAGCCACAAGAATCTCCTTGGGATAATAGATAGACAAGCAGGGAAACGAGCGATCGCTTCCCCCATTGACATTGACACTCTCCGCCCTAAAAGTGCGGAGATTCTTGGGCTGAATCCTGCCTCCACTAGCAACGCTAATTTTGGTCTTACGGTTTCATGTCTAGTCCGACTACACCGATAAGGCAAGCACTCTTATGGACTACTCCCCAAGCGTAAATTTCTGTGTGTCCCACAGTATTTAATTGTTTTGCGTTCTTACAGTTTGGACTTAATTGAACACCATTGACTGTTAGAAATTTTGAGATTACGGAGTAGGACGTTTGACCTCTTTCCTGACGTTCTCACGGTCGGCAACCTACAAACATTCTAGCATAAACCCGTCCCTAAAAGGACGGGGTTTTCAACCCAAATTTCTGATAACCTAGAATGGTTACGATCGGGGATTAGTAGCGACGATCTCGATTGCGATTGCCACCACCGAAGGAAGGTTTGGGTTCTCTTTCACGAGCTTGATTGACTTTTAATTCTCGTCCCATCCATTGAGCGCCGTCAAGAGCGGCAATAGCGGCCGATTCTTGCTCTGGGGTTTCCATTTCCACGAAAGCGAACCCGCGTTTTCTTTTCGTTTCCCGATCCATGGGAAAGTGAACGCGCTTGATCTCACCATATTCCTTAAAAACCTCAACCACGTCTTCTTGGTCAACCTCGAAGGGGAGATTACCAACATAAATTGACATAAAACCTATCCTTGCACAGATAAAAACAACAGATTTGTAGAGAACCAAGATTTCGGGAACTAGCTGAACCAATACTAAACAGAAACGCTTTGACCATTAATACTGACAACGAGCCGCAGTGCCGACTTTTATTCTCAACTTCCATCCTAGCACATAGCTATTAGCTTTGATCGATTCTGCCTGTCTCGCCACGGGAGCAGATAAACTAGACTAGAATGCTGCCCCATAAAATGCCCTAATTATGAGTTTATCCCCCCATCCGATCGAAACTGCCCTAAAAACCCTGGCAGCGAAAGCGGAAAATTCCATCGAACAAACAACAACCCTAGAAGACTTAGAACAGCTAAGAGTGAATTATCTCGGTAAGAAAGGAGAATTATCGCAGATTTTACGCGAAATGGGCAAATTAACCCCCGAAGAGAGACCGCGCCTCGGTGCGATCGCTAATGAGGTCAAAGAATCAGTACAATCGCTGCTGGAATCCCAGCGAGAAAGTCTCCAGAATGCCCAAATTAAGGCGAAATTAGCGGCGGAAACCCTCGATGTCACCCTGCCTGCTCTTAGCCGTCCTTTAGGGCGAATTCACCCCTTAAATAGCACAGTTGATCGCATGATCGATATTTTCGTCGGTCTGGGTTACAGCATCGCCACTGGGCCGCAGGTAGAAACCGATTATTATAATTTTGAGGCTTTAAATATCCCTGCTGACCATCCGGCCCGGGATATGCAGGATACTTTTTTCTTGAGGGATGGTCGTTTATTGCGGACCCATACCTCCCCAGTGCAGATTCGCTACATGGAAAGTCACGAACCCCCAATTCGGATTGTGGCCCCGGGCCGTGTTTATCGTCGCGATACCGTGGATGCAACCCATTCTGCGGTTTTCCATCAAGTGGAATTATTAGCGGTAGACCGGGGATTAACCTTTACGGATTTGAAAGGAACAATTAAAGAATTTCTTAAGCAAATGTTCGGGGCCGATTTACCGGTTAAATTCCGCGCTTCCTACTTCCCTTTTACTGAACCCTCGGCCGAGGTAGATGTGCAGTGGAAAGGCAAATGGTTGGAGGTGATGGGCTGTGGTATGGTGGATCCCAATGTCTTAAAAGCAGTCGGTTATGACCCCCAAATCTATACGGGTTTTGCTGCTGGTTTTGGCGTGGAAAGATTTGCTATGGTATTACATGAGATAGACGATATTCGCCGTTGTTATAATAGCGATATCCGCTTTCTCCGCCAATTTTAGGGGGATAAACCCGATGGTCAAGAGTGAAGATTTAACCAAAAAAAGACTCCTATCCGTGGCTTGTCATGCTTCGATCTTTTTGAGTGCTACGCTGGTATCGGTGGGGATTCCCTTAGCTATTTATTTCATTTCTGATGATGGAACGGTGAAGGAAAACGCCAAAGAAGCTTTAAACTTTCACCTGAATATGTGGTTATACTACCTAATTGCCGGGATTCTAATTTGGGTTTTAATCGGTTATTTGCTCCTAGGGATTCTTGCTGTGGTGAACATTGTTCTCCCCATTCTTGCTATCCTGCAAGTCTGGAAAGATCCCTATAAGGTTTTCCGTTATCCTTTCATTTTCCGGGTTCTGTAATTAATTATCGGGGTTGAAACCTGTTCAACCCTGGGTGCATCTCATTTTTGTCAATCTGTTGAGTTGGGATTTTTAAATGCAAACTGTCTTCTAAAATTGGTAATTACTTCCGATTTTATCACTCAATCCAAGTCTTTGGGGGGTTCTACCCTCCAAACCCCGGAGCGCATTAGTTTTTCGGTGGGATGCTTACACGCAGCTGCTGATATATTTGCAATAATTTAAAAGTCACTGATAATTGCTGATTGTCCGTATTTCTGCAAATGTGAGATGCAGCCTCAACCCCTTTTTAGTCCTATTCCCACTAGAAAAATAGCCTCTGGAGTTTATAGAGTTCTTGCATAATTAATTTTTGAGAGTGCAAAACTGAGAAAAATAGACATAAAATTGCGTAAAATCCCTAAATAGAGCATTTAATTGATTAATGCTCATTCTTAATTCTCCTGACGACCGGCTACTGGCTCCTGACTCCTCACCTAAAGGAAGATTTTTGATTTTTGCAAGAGGTCTTATGACTAAAATTGTCATCATTGGTGCGGGGATAGTGGGGGCCACCATTGCCTACGAATTAAGCGCCATCGCAGGATTAGAAATTACCCTCATTGATGAAAAAAAACCAGGACAAGGAGCAACCGGGGCAGCCCTAGGGATTTTAATGGGCATTATCAGCCATAAAACTAAAGGTAGAGCCTGGAAACTGCGGCAAGAAAGTTTAAAACGCTACGAAACCCTCCTTCCTGAGCTAGAATCCCTCACCGGACTGACTATTCCCTGTAACCGTGATGGTATTGTCCTACTGAGATCGAGTGCCGAAGACGAAGAAAATTGGCGCAAGTTAGCCCAAATCCGCCAAGAACAGGGATATTGTCTAGAAATCTGGGATAAAGAGACTTTAAACCAAAAATGTCCCCAGGTGGCTGGGGAGCATCTCCAGGGTGCTATCTATTCTCCCAGTGATCATCAAATTAATCCGGCCCTGCTCACGGAGTCTCTCGTCACTGCTGCGGCAAAAAGGGGGGTAAAATGTCAATTTGGGGTAAAAGTTGAAAATTTCGGGAAGACAGAGCTTCAAGGCTCTAATTTGAGGCAATGCACTCAGGTTTATAGTTCCAATGGTATAGAGGAAACTGACTTTTTGATTCTTTGTGCGGGAATTGGTGCCACTGCTTTAACCGAAACTCTTACCCATCCAGTGGAGATCCGACCGGTTTTAGGGCAAGCTTTACAGATAAAATTGACGCAACCCCTAGAAAGTTCCGATTTTAAGCCGATTTTAACGGGAAATGACCTGCATATTCTGCCTTTGGCCGGAGCAGAATACTGGATTGGAGCAACGGTGGAATTTATGGACGAAAAGGGCGAAATTATCGCCGATACTGCCCTATTAGAACAAGTGTATCAAAAGGCGATCGCTTTTTGTCCCTCTTTGGCTGCGGGTGCGATCGTGCGTACTTGGTCCGGTAAGCGACCCCGACCGGAGAAAAAATCCGCTCCCATCATCGAATATTTGCCCAGATACGATAACGTTATTCTGGCCACGGGACACTACCGCAACGGGGTTTTATTGGCCCCTGCTACCGCTAAAATCGTCAGGGAAATGTTAAGTGATAAGTTAGGGTTTGCTGAAAAAGTTTGTTGATGGGGTTAGGAGTCAGGATTCGGCTTTTTTCTCCCCTCTCTACAATAATTACTCGCAGCCAGAAATACTTTGGCGTATATCATACTTTGTGCTTTTTGTCAAAAAAACTTTTTTTTTGCAATAAAACTACATAAAAAAAAGATCATCGTTGTGGGTGAAATTGACTGATTTACCCGTCTTAATTAGAATCACCTTCTAGGTGTGGCAATGGTTTCAACTATTGCTGCCCAAAAAAGCACAGAATAAGCCATTATGAAATTTAGTAAAATCGCTGTAACCATCATAACATCGTTGTTAAATAAAAATCTTTCTCAATTAATTCTTAAGAATTTATAAATATTGCGGAATGTTAATTTAAATATTCTCAAGTTTTTGCAGTCAATAAATAATTTTTGCTTATATTTGTCGGAAAATAGAACTCCCGCAAAAATCCAACATCTACCATTGGGTTAGGAGTCAGTTATCAGTTATCAGTTCACTGAGAAAACTCCCCACACCCTACACCCCACACCCCACACCCCACTTACCCAATTCCCCAATTCCCCACACCCTGCTATCGGCAGCCGATGACCCTATCTGACCAAGAAAGACAACAACTCTGTGACACTGCTCGGGAAGTGGCGAAACTTTCCTATTCTCCCTATTCCCGTTTTCGGGTGGGGGCGGCGGTCTTGACAGATAAAAAGATTTATGCTGGTACTAATGTGGAGAACGCTAGTTATGGCTTGAGTTTGTGTGCGGAAAGGGCAACTTTAGCGCAAATAATCGCAGCGGGCGATCGAGAAGTACGGGCGATCGCTATAGCCTGTATCGATGGGAAGGATGATATTAGTCAGTTAACTCCCTGCGGAGCCTGTCGTCAATGGATAGCCGAATTAGCGCCGCAAGCGGAGATTATTATCTGTGGAACTCAGCAAAATTATCGTTTTAATCTCTCGGATTTACTGCCTTTTTCCTTTCGTTTTTAACTGTGGGTATAAAAAGGCGACTTGGCAGCTTGATTAGTCATATTTTCTTGTACTTGTTGCCATTCCATTGTGATTTCTTGGTCAATTTCTTCTTGATGGTCAAAATAGTAACCCATGGCTGCAGGAGCTTCGGCTAGGGTTAAATAAAGGTGTTGACGACAGATTTCTTCTACCGACCAACCATAGGCGATGTAGTCCATGACAATTTGAGCAACGCGGATACGCGGTAATCTTTGTAAATGTGCGGGTTGGTCGTCACTTTTTTCTATGTGTGGATAGGATAGAGCTAAGTAGTCGTGCAAAATTAATTTCCTAGTAAAGATAGGCAAGAGGCAAGAGGCAAGAGGTGGTTAGATATGTGTAATTAATTTTGCTTAGGTACTTAACATAGGGCTTCTAGTTAATTGATTTGACCTATTCTAACAGTTTTAGGCGTTGCTGAATCAAGATATGAATGCTAATTGTGCATCGTATCCACAACCAACGCTGAGGACTAGGTTTGAAAAATTGTCTAGGGGACAATTCATAGATCAGACAGTGATGCAATTCAGACTTGAATTGGCCAATTTAGAACCAGAATTTATTAAAAAACAAGATGGGCAGCAAAAACAAGATTGTGAAAATGCGGCTGTTAAAAGATGGTTAGATAAGAATCATCAAAAGAAGTATGGTTATCCTGTAACCCTGTTAGGAGATGACTTATA
>NZ_JADBTB010000230.1:0-8050 GCF_020246405.1 Microcystis sp. M083S1 | reverse complement strand
TAAAAACTCATGAACTGGCAGGTCAAATTTTTCCCGATGAGTACGATTTAGCGCTCGCTGTTAAACAAGGGATCGAAGCTCGCGCTCAAAAAGGAGGATACGAAACTCACTGTTTTAAGTTTAATTCTGCCTAGCTACTTATTAGTCTTGTTTATGCTAGTTTTTTAATGCTTAGGACTATCATTTTAGGAATCGATGTACCCGGATACGCTTCTCTGATGGTTGCTGTCCTATTTTTAGGAGTAATTCAATTACTCACGCTTGGTATTATTGGCGAATATATTGGCAGGGTTTATGAAGAAGTAAAGGGCCAGCCACTTTATCTTGTTCGAGATTGTTATGGTTTTGAAAATCGGGAACAACTTAGTGATAAAATAACTCAAGATTAAGATACTGGCAAGAGGAGAATTAAATTTATGAATACCGAAGTTTTTCAGCAATTTTTTGCCTATTGTGTCGGTAGTTGGCAAACGGAAAGAACCTATCATTATCTAGCGGATCAAGAAGTGGAACGTTCCCGTACTGAATTCCTCATTCAACCCCTGACTAGGGAGATTAAACAGAAAGTTCTGACAGATAATAACTATCCTGATATTGCGGATTTAGAAAGTATCCCCGGGTTTAATTTAGGTTTCTATACCATCTCGGAAAAAGGCGAAGAAGTGCGACAAAATCTTAATCTTTTATTTGTGGTTAAAGCAGAAAATAACGGTTATTTAGAAGGGGATTATCTTCGTGATCGCGCCTACGAAGAAGCAAGACCAATTATCTCCGCTTTTCGCTTTGATTCCACTACCAGAGAGTTATTAATGACCACCAATTATACTCGCAGTGTTTCCGTCGATTCAATTACTTTAATCAATCCAGACCTGCGAATTCGCAAAATTATTAACTATCAACGTCCCCAGGAGGGGGAACCCTTGGAAAAAGTTCTCTTGGTCGGTTTTGGAGTTGAGTGTAAAGTCAGTTAAAAAAATATTTCTTTCCCCCCCCTTGATTCTCCAGTCAGGGGGAGATTTTATAATAGGGTAACGATAGGATTAAGGAGCAAAAATAATGCTCAAAATCGGTCAACTTTCCCTAGAAAGTGGCGTTTCAATTAAAACGATTCGTTATTACGAGGAATTAGGACTAATTCAGTCCCCTGAAAGGACAGAGGGAAAATTTCGCCTATTTACTCCCGATACTGTCCATCGCTTGCTATTTGTCAAGAGATTACAATCTTTGGGTTTAAGTCTGCAAGAGATCCGCGAATGTTTAGTAATTCATGACCATGGAGAATTACCCTGTGGAGATATTCAAGAAAAATTAATTAAACATATTGCTGAGATCGATCAACAAGTGGAACAATTGCTTTTATTGCGTCAACAATTAACCGAAACCTTGCAAGGATGGACGGATAAACCTGTAAAAGACGATCAATTTATTTGCCCTAATCTCAAGGTTTAACTATTATGAAAAAGTTAATTTTATTGGTAAGTGTAGCACTGATTTCTACTCCTGTTATTGCTCAACATTTACATCTTGATTCACCTCAAACTCAGACTTTACAAGCAATTCCTGCCAATATACCAGCTTGGATGTACAACAAGCAACGTAATCATATTTATCCCCAAAGAGGGGTTTATAACAATGCCATTTATAATGTCAGAGATTTAGCTTTAGACTTGAATGCGATCGCTGTTGGTCATGCCTTTGCCTACGAAGATATCGTAACGGGAAAAGCGAAAGATTTAGAAACTAAGACATACCAAAAAATTAATTGGGTTTTAAAAAATCCGCCTAAATTTATGCCCGACGAGGGTAATATTTCTCCAACTTTTGGCAGAAAATACGGTGTTTTAGAACAGGTTTTCGAGTGGGCGCATATTTTCCATGCTCAAACCGTTGATGTTTTAGCCAGCAGCAAATTAACCAACGAGGAAAAAGAAGCAGAAATTGAAAAATTATATCAATTTTACTTGACAAAAGTTCCCTATGCTATTACGGGATTACCGATGAATATGGGTTATCTGGATTCCCAGCCCTATTCTAAAGCTTTTCGCCAGAAATATCCGAAAGTAAATGGCTTATTTTGGGGCTACCATTGGCTACAAGGAACCATGTATGACTTGCTTTATGAGAAAACTTTAGAGGAACAAAAACAGGCTTATAAACAGGTGGGTAAACAATACCATACTAAGGAATTATATCGCACAGATCGAGCTTTTATGCCCATGTTTGCCGAACTTAGTCCCAAGTTTGCCCGACGTTTTCCCGCAATATCTAACACCTTTGATAACCTGCATATGTTGCACGATATGGTTAATGATATTCTGGCATCAGATTGGCTAACTCCCCAACAAAAAGACGAACAAATTACCCGCGCTATTTGGTTAGTAATGGCTGCTAATCATCGGGAAATGGAAGCAGGAAAAAATTATGGTGGTGAAGGACTACATGATCATCGTTTTGAGTCAGGAATTCCGGGTATGGGATTAATGCCAGCAGATATTTCTCACGAAGGTCATAATCACGAAAATCCTGATAATTCTGAGAAAAAACCTGATGATTCTCAAGTAGATGAGGGAGGAGATCACCAACACCATAACCACGAAAATCACTCCCCAGAAAACCCTGCTAATACGGAGAAAAAACCTGACCACAGCAATGCTCAAGAGGAACCGACAAAATGAGAAGATTTTTATTGATTGCCGTGGGTTTGGTCGCCAGTTTTACTAATCCAGTTTTTGCCAACGATCATAACAATCTTGATTCCGGTCGTCCCCTTTATTTTGATGATGCTGAAAGTATGGGTTTTGGGGAACAATCGATAGAATTTGGAGGAAGTCTAGTCTTTCCTGAAAATAGTAATCTTGGTGGTGAGTTTGATATTGAATACCTCAACGGTATTATTCGCAATGGTCATATTATTATCGGCATCGATCCGCAGGTGGGAGGTCGAGTTAATAGTGATGATACAAGTTTTGATGTGGGAAATTTATCTGTAGGTTTTTTCTATAATTTCAATCGTGAATACGATAATGTTCCCGCTTTTGCTATTCGTACCGATTTAGGATTACCGACTGGAAATAACGCCGGGGGATTAGATTTTCGTCTGCGGGGAATTGCCAGTAAAACTGTTGGTCAATTCGATCGCTTGCATCTTAATCTAGATTTAAACATAAAAACTGACCCCGATGACGGCGATCGATCTTTTTTACCCGCTGCAATTCTCGGTTACTCCCGACCGATTGGTTATCCGAAACGCTTCGATCAAACTTTTTTAGCAGAATTGGGCGTAATTACCAGCGATAATAGTAATGGTGGGGTTTTAATTCGCACTGGAATGGGAATTCGTCAGCAAATTAATCGTCAAGGTGTGATCGATTTCGGTATTGAGGGAGATATTGGCACTAATGGCAATGATCAAAGTCAATTAAAGCTAAAAATTGGTTATTCTTTCGGATTTTAGCCTAGTAAACTGAAGATTAATCTTCAGGTTAGAAAATCTGATTATTTATTCCCGCTTTTGCCTCTTCTCATAAGTAGGGTGTGCTGAATAAATCTAAAAACCTTGTTGGATAAGAATTTTAGACTTTTTTCCCATCAAAAAGTGCCAGATCTTGGGGTGATCGGGGGGGAAATTTAGGCACTTTTTCCCTGAAAATTAGGTAATTGACCCCCTGAAAATCGGTAAAACCCTACACCCTACCCCCACGAAAAACTTTTTGCCGCAAACCCTAAGTAGCCTATACTCAACGAATTTAGTATAAAAAAGGAATAGAGCCTGAAACTCTATTCCTGAATCAAAATTTTCAGTTAATTTTTAACCCTATACCACCGCAGAAGTCAAAGCTTCTTTGAGGATAGCGGCTTTATCGGTTTGTTCCCAGGGTAAATCGAGATCATTGCGACCAAAATGACCATAAGCGGCTACATCTTGGTAAAAACGCTCGCCTCTTTCACTGGGTAAACCGCGCAGGTTAAAGGTTTGGATAATACCGGCCGGACGGAGTTCAAAGTATTTATTGATTAAGTCCAGAATCACATCATCGGCGACTTTGCCAGTGCCAAAGGTTTCCACGAAGACACTTACCGGACGAGCTACCCCAATCGCATAACCCACTTGAATCTCGCACTTATCGGCCAAACCAGCGGCGACGATATTTTTGGCCACATAACGGCAAGCATAGGCCGCGGAGCGATCAACTTTGGTAGGATCCTTACCGGAGAAAGCACCGCCACCGTGACGAGAATAGCCACCGTAGGTATCGACGATAATTTTCCGTCCCGTTAATCCCGCATCGCCTTGGGGTCCACCAATGACGAATTTTCCAGTGGGATTAACCAGATAACGGGTATTGGCATCGGGTTTAATTTCTAAATCGCTGAAGACCGGTTGTACTACCGCTTCCCAGAGATCACTTTTAATCTTTTGTTGGACGAGATCATTATCGGTGATATCGCCGATAGTGGCATCGTGTTGGGTAGAAACAAGGATAGTATCGATACCCACGGGACGACCATCTTCATAAATGACCGATACTTGCGTCTTACCGTCGGGACGCAGATAGGACAGTTCACCCGTTTTTCTGACTGCCGCTAAACGGCGAGCGATGCGGTGGGCTAAACTAATCGGTAAGGGCATAAATTCGGGGGTTTCATTGCAAGCGAAACCGAAGACAATACCCTGGTCTCCCGCACCAATTTTATCGAGTTCATCATTGCTGAGAAGTTCGCGATTTTCCTGAGCAGCCGTGACACCCTGGGAAATATCGGGAGATTGTTCGTCTAAAGCGACTAAAACGGTGCAACTATTCGAGGAAAATCCGTTATCTGCGTTGATATAACCGATTTCAGCGATTTTACTGCGAACTAAATTGACGAAATGAACTTGCGCTTTCGAGGTGATTTCACCGGTAATCAAGACTAACCCTGTATTGACAACCACTTCAGCCGCTACACGACTGTGGTCATCTTGGGATAACAGAGCATCGAGAATGGTATCAGAAATCTGGTCACAAATTTTATCGGGATGTCCCTCTGTAACCGATTCCGAGGTGAACAAATAACGTTTAGACAAGTGATGTCCCTCACATAGTAGTACATTTGAACGTGAAAAGATTCCAAGAAATCTTTGATCATACAGTGTAACAGGGAATTTGTAGAGATCAAGTATTTTCAATAAGAAACCGCCCGAACATTGTCCGGACGGAGTGTGGTGTGAGGAGTGAACGGAAACTTTCGTCTCCGCTAATTCCATTGTAGATGACAACTTAGAATCTTGAGCGATTTGAAACAAACTAGCCAAAAAAATTTTTATCTCTGGAAGGGGTTGACTAATGCCCGATCCCCGTCTCGATGATGTAGCCTGATTAATAGAGGTCGCAGAGCTATATGGAAAGATTATGACAGTCACAGCCGATTATTTAGAACAACTCAATCCTTCTCAGCGCCTTGCTGTTGAGCATTTTTGCGGCCCCCTGTTGGTGGTTGCTGGAGCAGGATCGGGAAAAACTAGCACTTTAACCTATCGTATCGCCCATTTGATCCGTCATCACGGGGTCGATCCGGAAAATATTCTCGCGGTCACTTTTACCAATAAGGCGGCCCGGGAAATGAAAACGAGAATTGAAAAAACTTTTGCTCAACAGAAAGCACAGGAAAAATACGGTCAAAGATTAGAACTTTTGGAAGAATACGAACAGAAAAAACTCTTTTCTCAAGTTTATCGGAATTATACTAAAAAACTCTGGATCGGAACTTTTCACAGTCTTTGCGGTCGAATTTTGCGCTATGACATTAATAAATATCAGGATGAATATGGTCATAGTTGGCAAAGAAATTTCTCGATTATGGACGAATCTGATGCCCAGAGTTTAGTGAAAAATATCGTCACTAAACAGATGAATTTAGACGATAAAAAATTTGATGCTCGCAATCTGCGTTATGCGATTAGTAATGCCAAAAATTTAGGTTTAACCCCCACGGATTACGCCAGAGAAAACCCTCATTTTCGAGGAAAGGTTATTTCTGAGGTTTATCAGGCTTATCAGATGCAGTTAGCCCAAAATAATGCCCTAGATTTTGATGATTTGATACTGGTTCCAGTCCGTCTTTTTCAGCAAAATGAGTCTATTCTCGGCTATTGGCACACGCAATTTAAGCATATTTTAGTCGATGAATACCAAGATACTAACCGGATTCAGTACGAGTTAATTCGGCTTTTGTCCACCAATGGTGAAACGAAAAAAAGTGAGTGGAATTGGACGGATCGATCAATTTTTGTGGTAGGTGATGCCGACCAATCTATCTATAGTTTTCGGATGGCGGATTTTACTATTCTGCTCAATTTTCAAGCGGACTTTGGCGATGGTTTACCCGATGATGATACTCGCACGATGGTGAAACTACAGGAAAACTATCGTTCACGGGAGAATATTCTACAAGCGGCAAATAAATTAATCGAAAAGAATAGTCAAAGAATCGATAAAGTCCTTGTTCCTACTAGGGAAGGTGGCGAGAGTATCTATGTTTTCAAAGCCAGAGATGAACAGGAAGAAGCATCTTTTGTTATCGATAAAATTCGAGAATTTACCCAAGAAAACCCCGAATTAAATTGGGGTAGTTTTGCCATTCTCTACCGAATTAATGCCCAATCTCGTCCCTTTGAAGATGGGTTAATTCGCAATAATATCCCCTATAATATTGTCGGGGGATTTAAATTTTATGATCGACAGGAGATTAAAGATGCGATCGCTTATTTACGAGTGATTGCTAATCCTGCCGATACCGTTAGTTTACTGAGAATTATTAACACTCCCCGGCGCGGTATCGGTAAAACCACAATCGATAATTTGCTCAAAGCTGCCCAAGAATTAGGAGTACCTTTATGGGAAATTATCAGCGATGAAACTTCCGTTAATACTCTCGCCGGTCGTGCCACTAAAAGCATCAATAAGTTAGCTAAAATTATCCAAAACCTGCAAGAAAAAATCACCGATTTATCCGCTAGTGAAATTTTAGATAAAATCATGGAAGATTCGGGATATATTGATGAATTAAAACAGCAAGGAACCGAGGAAGCTGATACCCGCATCGAGAATATTCAAGAATTGTATAGCGCCGTCGTACAATTCCAAGAGGAAAACGAAGAAACCAATCTCCAGGAATTTCTCGCTAATGCTAGTTTAGCCTCGGACTTAGATAATCTTCAGGAAGGTCAAGAAAAAGTCTCCTTAATGACTCTTCATTCCGCCAAAGGTTTAGAGTTTCCTATCGTCTTTTTAGTCGGTTTAGAACAGGGCATTTTTCCCCATAATCGTAGTTTAAACGATCCCATTGCCCTTGAGGAAGAACGCCGTTTGTGTTATGTGGGAGTAACTCGGGCCAAGGAACAATTATTTTTAACCTACGCAAAAGAAAGATATGTCTGGGGGAATAAAGAGCCGAAGGTAGCTTCCCAATTTTTGCAGGAATTGCCCCCAGAATTGCTCACAAGCAACCTGAAACCGAAAAAGACCCCAAAAGTGGTGGCGATGGAAAAAACTGTCTCCGATCAAAGAAAATGGCAGGTAGGCGATCGAGTGTTACACTCTACTTTTGGAGAAGGAGAAGTGACCCATATCCTCGGTGCGGGTAAAAAAATGAATCTAGCGGTCAAATTTTCGGGTTTAGGTCAGAAAATCATCGATCCTCGCACCGCACCCATGCAACTTATCCAGGAATAGGTAATCATCTGTAGGGTGGGTGCGGCGAAAATAAGTTACACTCTGACTAAAAATTGAGTATTCGCCGTAACCCACCGGCTTTTTTCTCCCTATCTCCCCACTAATAAGTAGCTGGTTATAATTAAATTAAAAATGGATTTTAGGTTCGATCCCCCCTGCCCCCCTTGATAAGGGGAGTGCCAATCCCCCCTTGATAAGGGTAGGGCTGTTTCATTTAAATTAAGTACAGCTGATTTTGAGTCAATAAATTTGACTTAAGATTCTCAAGTTTATCTTTTTCTAACCAAAAGAGTTAGTCACAATAATTAATCTTTAATCCTCTGCCAATATTTATTATG
>NZ_JADBTB010000023.1:0-4567 GCF_020246405.1 Microcystis sp. M083S1 | reverse complement strand
TTACTGTTTACTGTTTACTGTTTACTGTTTACTGTTTACTGTTTACTGTTTACTGTTTACTGTTTACTGTTTACTGTTTACTGTTTACTGTTTACTGTTTACTGTTTACTGTTTACTGATCACTGTTTAGACAGTCTTGCACTTTAGCCAGAGATATAATTAACTTGGCTTAGGTACTGAAGAAAAGGAGATTAACTAACAAATTTGCTTAAGGGGTTAATCGGGGGGTAGAGACGTTTGTAGTCCACGTCCCTACGATGTTTTCCAATAATACAAAGTTATTCTGGGATTAAACCGCCACAGCTTGATGAATGTAGCCTAATTCCGTCAATTTGTTCCAGACTTTGGCGACACTTTCCTCTAAAGTCTCTAAATCGGTGCGGCATTCCACTTCCGGGTTAAAAGGTGGTTCATAGGGATCATCAATTCCCGTAAAAGACTTGATTTCGCCAGCACGCGCTCTTTTATATAATCCTTTCACATCGCGCTCCTCACAGACGCTTAAGGGAGCATTCACGAAAACTTCGACAAAATTGCCGATTTTTCCCCGTACTTCCTCGCGAATCTCACGATAGGGAGAAATAGCTGAAACTAGGACAATCACACCGTGACGGGTGAGCAAATTAGACACAAAACCAATGCGACGGATATTTTCATCGCGATCCTCTTTACTAAATCCTAAACCTTTGGTGAGGTTCGTCCGTACTATATCGCCATCGAGAACCTCAATTGAATAACCTTCAGCGATTAATTTTGCCTGTAATGCCTCGGTAATCGTGCTTTTCCCCGCACCGCTCAATCCCGTTAACCAAACCGTCACGCCGCGCTGTTTCATAGTAATCATTAATAATACTTAAATCCTGTTTAGCGTACCATATCTCAGTGATCAGTGATCAGGAGTCAGGAGATAGGAGTCAGGAGTCAGGAGATAGGAGTCAGGAGATAGGAGATAGGAGATTATTTTATTTATTCTCCCCACTTCCCCACACCCCACACCCCACACCCCACACCCCACTTCCCCAACCTGATTGAAACAAACAACCTGTCACCACGATCACTGATAATGTAGGTTGAGTTACTGTCTTGAATTAAGGTAATGTTTAAGAAATTCCCCCCTCACACCCCGCTCATTCTTGGTCTAGGTTCTGGGGTTGCGCTTTTTACTCTCACCAGTCTCTTTCTCTTTCACCCAAAACTTCTCGCTTGGCTCGATCGCAATAGTGCTTCGGTTCCTAGCCAAGATCCTAACCAACCCTCTGCCGTAGTTGATAGCGCTTCCCTACCACAAACCGAGCGAGATGTCAAGTTAAAAGATGTGGCCGATGCCAATGCAGCCTCTTTAGATCGTAGTCGCGCCCGCTATCTCCTGGCTATGGATTTATTGAGAAAATATGAAGGGGGTCCGGCTTTAAAACAATTAGAAGGCTTAGAAAAACAATATCCTGTCCTCGCTCCCCAGATTCTCTTCAAACAGGGACGCGCCCAGGAATTAAGCAATGATAGTGAAAGAGCGCGAGAAATTTGGCAAAAATTAATTAAAACCTATCCCCAATCGCCCGTAGTGGCAGAAGCTTACTACTCTTTGGGCAAATACGACCCCAGTTATCATGAGAAATTGCTCAAGGAATACCCCCGACACCCGCGCACTTTGGCTTTAATTCGCCAACGTCTTCAAGAAAATCCCGATCAATTTCCCTTATGGTTACAGTTAGCCAAGGCTAATCCTTTTGATCCTACCCTCAATCAGGCCCGCGATCGTTTGGTGAAAGACTACGCCGAGCAGTTAACTCCAGCGGATTGGGCAATGATTGGGGCAGGTTATTGGCAGTCGGGATTGTACGAAAAAGCCTATAAAGCCTACGCTAAAGCCACTCCTAGCCCCGAACAAGCCTATCGTTACGCCCGTGGGCTACAAATTGCCAAAAAACTGCCAGAAGCTCGCAGCGCTTACCAAAAATTAATTAAAACCTATCCCCAGGCCCCAGAAACCGGTTTGGGATTACTGCGACTCGCCCAAATTTCTCCTAACCGCGATGCCATAGCATATCTCGATCGCATTGTCAAGCAATTTCCCGATCGCGCTCCGGAAGCTTTGGAAGCGAAGGCCAAATTACTCAACTCAACTAATGCCCAGGCCGCTAGTCAAACATGGCAGACTTTATTAAATAAATACCCAAAATCCGACGAAGCCGCCGATTATCGCTGGTTAATGGCCCAAAGAGCCGCTAAATCCGGTGATTACGCCAAGGCGTGGCAGTGGGCGCAGCCAATTGCGGTTAATAATCCCGATAGTCAAACTGCTCCGAAAGCGGCCTTTTGGGTGGGAAAATGGGCGCAAAAACTCGGCAAAAACCAAGAAGCAAAACAAGCTTTTACCTACACTATTTCTCGTCATCCCCATTCCTATTATGCTTGGCGCTCGGCGGTTTTATTAGGTTGGGACGTGGGGGATTTTACCACTGTCCGCTCCTATAATCCTACCACCGTCAAACCCGCCACCCGTAACGCTCCCCCCGCCGGTTCGGAAGCTTTCAAGGAATTATATCGAATTGGTGAAGATACGGACGCTTGGAATCTCTTCCAAGCAGAAATTGTTGATCCTTGGAATTTAACCGTTGACGAACAATTTAACCTCGGTGTCTATAAACTCTCTCGCAATCAAAATTTAGAAGGAATTAACCTGATTTGGCGCTTGCGAGAAAGAGATACCCCGGAGGAAAAGAAAGCTTGGAAAGTCCTGCGACAAAATGATAAATACTGGCACGCTTTATTCCCCTTTCCCTACTACGATAGCATCCTGCAATGGTCAAAAGATAGACAATTAAATCCCCTGCTAGTGACAGCTTTAATCCGGCAAGAATCCCGCTTTGAAAAAGAAATTCGTTCTCCTGTGGGGGCAGTGGGATTAATGCAAATTATGCCCGATACGGGGAAATATATCGCGGGTAATACTGGCAATAAAAGTTATTCTTTAACTAATCCTGAAGATAACATTATGATGGGGACATGGTATCTCGATTATACCCATGGCAAATTCGCCGGAAATTCACTTTTTGCCGTGGCTAGTTATAACGCCGGACCCGGGGCAGTTTCCAAATGGAAACAGCGTTTTGATTTTAGCGATCCCGATCAATTTGTCGAGAATATTCCCTTTAGAGAAACTAAGGGTTATATAGAATCGGTGTTTGGTAATTATTGGAATTATCTCCAGATTTATAACCCCGAAATTCAAGAGCAAATGAAGAGAATTACTAACCCTTCCTAGGGGATTGATGGGGATGGGTAATTAACTCATTTCCTTAAAGTTATAATTAAATTGAAGATAGATCCCCCCTTAATAAGGGGTGTGCCGATCCCCCCTGCCCCCCTTGATAAGGGGGGTGCCGATCCCCCCTGCCCCCCTTGATAAGGGGGGTGCCGATAGGCGGGGGGATCCCCCTTAATAAGGGGGGCATCTGACAGTTTTTAACACCTAGCTACTTACTAACTTTTTTCTTAATTATGCAATCATTTAACTGGCAAACCGTCGATCGAGATTCTCCTTTTACTCGCCTAGATTTTCGGACCAAATTAACCATGATGATCGTGGTTACTCTCATCGCTTTTACTTGGGAAAGTCCTCTCGCTGGCGGTTTTCTAACTCTTATTGTCGCTTTAGCTTGTCTCTGGGCGGGGGTAAAATGGTCTTATCTCCTCACTATTTTAAAATTCATGGCTCCCTTTTATCTATTCTTATTAATTACCATGGGATTTTTTAATGTGGAACAGGTAAAAACTTTAACGGGAAAAACTGAATTAACTCCCTTATTAACTGTCGGTTCTGCTCAAATGACTGTCGAGGGAACCCTCTACGGTTTAAATGTGATCTTTAAAACTCTCACCATGGTTTTAATTATTCCCCTCGCTATTTTTACCACTGATATAAATCAGATGATGGTGAGTTTAACTAAAGCCAGAATTCCTTACAAAATAGTTTTTATTTTTTCCTCTACCCTGCGCTTATTTCCTCTCCTAGTAGAAGAATCTCGCTCGATTATTTCTGCTCAAAGATTACGAGGATTAGCAATAGAAAAAATGGGTTGGTTACAAAAAGGAAAAATTTACGCTTCTATCGCTGTACCTTTAATTTTAAACGCTATGGCTAAATCGCAAAAATTAGAGGTAGTTCTACAGGCTAAAGCTTTCTCTGGTGATCCCGATCGCACATTTTTACAGGAATCAATCTTAACCAATAAAGACTATTTATTAATTATTGGCTTTCTATTTTTATTGGTTTTGGCAATTATTCTCTATGTAAAATTCGGGGTGGGAAAATTTGCCTGGCTATTTTAAAATTAATCCCTATTGTAAGTAGTTAGGTGTTAAAAACTATCAGATGCCCCCCTTATTAAGGGGGATCCCCCCGCCTATCGGCACCCCCCTTATCAAGCTATCCATTAGTCACATCTTTCTTAACATAAAATTTGACAAAAAGAGAAAAGTGTGCAAGATGGCTCAAGGGGGTTCTATGGGGGGACTAATTTGATGAGATAGTTTCCAAGTCTCGCTGATATCATGTAACCTTCGC
>NZ_JADBTB010000229.1:0-4527 GCF_020246405.1 Microcystis sp. M083S1 | reverse complement strand
TTGGAGTGATTGGGGGGAAAATTTAGGGATTTTTTCCCTGAAAATTAGGTAATTGACCACCTGAAAATGGGTAAAACCCCACACCCCACACCCCACACCCCACACCCTGCCCCCACGAAAAACTTTTTCAGCAGCCCCTACTTAGGGGAGGATTGTTGATTACTTCCCTCTAGTTTTTTCGGCCCAAACTTTGCTGGGTAATCCCCAAACATAGATGAAACCTTCGGCCGCTTTATGATCAAATTGATCCTCGGCTCCGTAGGTAGCTAAATCGGGAGAATAGATAGAATTGACTGACTGACGACCGACCACTTTAGCGTTACCTTTAAACAGTTTCACTCGCACCGATCCCGTTACCTGTTCTTGAGTTTTGATGATAAAAGCATCGATCGCTTCCTTTAGGGGACTGTACCACAATCCTTTATAAATTAACTGTCCGTAGGTCTCTTCAATTCCCCGTTTATATTGGGTAACATCTCCAGTTAAAGTCAAACTTTCTAAGTCCCGGTGAGCGTCAATTAAAACTAATAAAGCCGGGGCCTCGTAAATTTCTCGGGATTTAATTCCCACTACCCGGTTTTCGATCATATCTAAACGACCAACACCGTGTTTACCCACTAGGTCATTTAATTGACTAATTAGCGTGACAGGATCGAGATTTTCTCCGTTTAAACTGACGGGAATTCCCTGATTAAAACCAATATCGACGTATTCCGGCTCGTTGGGAGTATCGGCGATCGCTTTGGTCATTAAATAGATTTCTTCCGGGGGTTCCGTCATCGGATCTTCCAAGGGACCGGCTTCAATACTGCGCCCCAACAGGTTACGATCGATACTAAAAGGCGAAGATTTTTTCACGGGGGACTCAATCCCGAATTTTTCCCCGTAGGCGATGGTTTCTTCCCGGCTCATGCCCCATTCCCTGGCGGGAGCGAGAACTTTTAAACTAGGATTGAGGGCCATAATGCCCACATCAAAACGCACCTGATCGTTACCTTTGCCAGTGCAACCGTGAGCGACGGCATCGGCCCCGTATTTCTCGGCGGCCTCTACTAATAATTTAGCGATTAAAGGACGAGCCAGGGCGGTAGAAAGGGGATAACGATTTTCGTAGAGAGCATTAGCTTGAATTGAGGGAAAAGCATATTCTTTGACGAATTCTTCCTGAGCATTGACTACTAAGGATTCGATCGCTCCGCAGCGCAGAGCCTTTTCTTGAATCGGTCCTAACTCGTCTCCCTGTCCTAAATCGGCGGCTAGGGTAATCACTTCTTCTACTCCCCATTCCTGTTTGAGATAGGGAATACAAACGGAAGTATCGACTCCTCCGGAATAAGCTAAAACCACTCTCTTGGCGCGTCCCATAATTTTTTCACCTAAAAACGACTAATTGATTACTCTTTTAAGTTTATTATATATCTTGGGTATTTGATGCTTCTTTTTTAATGCTTTTTTATTTAGTTTTTGATGAAGAAAAGGCATAGGAAGTCATACTAAATCCTTTAAGTATATGCTACATATCAGGACAGGCAAAAGGCAAGAGGCAAGAAGCAAAAGGGGGAATACATAATCAGTTTTTAATAACTGGATTTAGTATCACGAGTAAAGAGCCAAAACTAAACGGGCAACTGGCCGCTATTTACGTTTACTAGCAGGACGACGGGAGGATTTTTTCGGAGCGGTATTTGGGGGATTATCGTTAGTTTTATCTTTAAATATTGGAATAGTAAAATGAAACTGACTGCCGTTATTTTTGCCCCTCGATTCTGCCCAAATTTCGCCGCCCCAACCATTAACGATCTGACGACAGATAGCCAGTCCTAAACCGGTTCCCCCGGCACTGCGTCGCAGGGCCCCCTCCTCTTGGTAAAAGCGATCAAAAACCTGTTCTAAAAGATTGGGTTCGATCCCGCGTCCAGTGTCAGAAATGGTTACTTCTAGAGTTTTTGGTTTTCCCGAAGCGACTTCGATCGAGACATTTCCCTCGCGACCGGTAAACTTACAGGCATTATCGAGAAGTTTGGAGAGTAATTCCACCAACCACTCGCCATCGGCTAAAACAAAGGGCAGATTAGGGGGGACAAGATTGATAATTTTTGGGTTTTCGTTGTCGAGATTGCGGGAGTGAACGTGACTGATGGCTAATTCCACACATTCCGATAGGGATAAAGCTTCGGGATTCCAATTAACCCGGCCACTTTCTAACCTGGAAAGAGTTAAAAAATCTTGGATTAATTTACGCATTCGTTCCGCATCTTTCAGGGCAGTATCAAGCATAATTTGGCGCATTTCTGCTGGCATATCCGGTTCCGAGGCCAAACTTTCTAGACAGACTTGAATGGTGGAGAGGGGGGTGCGTAATTCGTGGCCGGTAATGGCGACTAAATTAGAACGAGTGCGATCGAGGGCGGCTAATTGTTCATTTAAATCCTGTAAATTAGCGTAGGCTTCTGCTTGAATGAGGGCGACTCCGATTTGAGTGGCCACCGCATCCACAAGGGCGACATCCTCGCTTTTCCAAGTGGTGGTATAGGGTCCACAGTGATGCAGTTCCAACATTCCCAAGAGACGACTTTGGTAAAAAATCGGCACTAATAACCAAGAATAGATGGAACATTCCCGCACGAGATTTTGAATGGAATCGCCTGGAAGACGGGGATCGTGAATAGCGTCTTCAATTTTCAGGGATTCTCTCAATTCCAGCACTTCCTGAAACAGAGGATTATTTTTCAGAGGCCATTTTTGTCCTTTGATGGAACTAATGCCGGAGTTTAAAAATTCGTGTTCGATGGTGGCGTTAATGTCGGCCTCATGACAACGATAGACCACGCAGCGACAGACTCCCAATCCCTGCCCCAATTTCTGCACTGCCACCTGTAGGATAGCTTCCGGATCGAGGGAACGACGGATCGCCGCTGTCACCGAGTTGATCAGTCTTTCCTTGTGTTCTTTCGATGCCAAGGAACGATTGGCTTTCAGCAGTTTATACTGTCCCGCTTGCAAATAAGTGACCAATCGCTGGACAAAGGGATCCGGTTCCTCTTGATGATCCCTGTCCGTCAGTTCACAGATCAGGTATTCTTCTTGAGCGCGCCTAATTTTCTCCGCCAGTTCGGGACGATAATCGAGAATATGATTTAAAAGAATTTGGGCGGCCTGTTGACTCACATGGCGATCACTTGTCCAAATCCCCTCAAAACGGCGATTATTATCCATAGCTGCCCTATTTTCCTCTTCGGCTACCAGATGGGTTCGTTCCCGACAGATCAAACAACTAGCATAATGGCGACTGATAACCACTAGATGCCATTCTTGGGCTAAACTGTCCTCCGGTTGAAAAGCGATCGTCTCGTAAATGTCGGAACTATGCTTAAAATCGGTTTCTGGGGCTGACAAAACATAAACTTGCCCGCTTTTGTGGGCAATGCGTCGATAGCGATGGGCCTCTTGACGATAAAAGCGCTCACGCTGAAAACTGGCAATCACTAACGGTTGATCGTCTTCCGCTAAAACCTGATCCTCCATGGCGTGGGATAGCGCGGTCAGGGATGCTTTGAAGTACATCTGCGATCGCCATTGGGGGAGTAACTGCAACAGTTCTGTTAAAACAGAAGTTGATCTGCTCATCGATGATCTGTTTCGAGTCGGGTGTAACTAGCAGGCGCGATAGAGGGAACTAGCAATTTCTCCCTTGACCCTATCCTACAGGCTCAAGGGGACAAGAGGTGAGATCGTGATGGCAAGAAATTTAAACTGAGTGATGCCAAAAGTGAGCGAAATTAATCTAGTTAACTAGGTGTTGCTGAATAAATCTAAACCTTGTTGGGTAAGACTTTTAGACTTTTGGGAAATCAAAAAGTACCCGCCATTGGAGGGATCGGGGGGAAATTTTAGGGACTTTTTCCCTGAAAATTAGGTAATTTACCAGATGAAAATGGGTAAAACCCTACACCCTACACCCTACACCCTGCCCCCACGAGAAACTTTTTGCCGCAAACCCTAACTAGATGTAGGCGACTTTCATTGCCCAAAGGATCAGAGCAATAATACTACCGATGACGATAATCGACGATATCGCCACTACTGCCGGTTTATCGGCTCCCTCGAATTTCATAATGCCACGATTTAAGTCTGACATTGCCCTTAACTCCTTTTCATCGAAAATTTGGGTCTGAAACCCCGCCGTAAAACGGCGGCTTTGCTGTTAAATATTAGCACATTTACGAAATATATGCTAAAATGTGAGGTATGGAAAAAGCCTATTCTTACCGATTTTACCCCACACCCGAACAAGAGTCGCTATTGCGGCGCACTTGGGGCTGTGTAAGATTAGTTTACAATAAGGCTCTCCATCTCAGAACACAAGCTTGGCATGAAAGACAAGAAAGCGTAGGCTACGCTGAAACTTCTTCAATGCTAACCGAGTGGAAAAAACAAGAAGAATTACACTTTCTCAATGAAGTAAGCTGTGTACCCTTACAACAAGGGTTAAGACATTTACAAACAGCTTTTACTAACTTCTTTGCT
>NZ_JADBTB010000228.1:0-15286 GCF_020246405.1 Microcystis sp. M083S1 | reverse complement strand
ATTTCCCTGACTCGGTGCATTGGTTTGGTTGGCTTTTCGGTGGTGATTAGTTCATCAGCTTGAATTTGCAGCGCAGCAGCAACATGAAGTGCATCCATCGCCGCTAAACCGTAAGTGCCAGCAATTTCATGACTCACTGCACCCTCCTCGACGTGCAGCAAGTTCTTGTTCTATCTCCTCTTCATTGAGCAGTTGCAATCCAGCTGCGATCGCCCGATGTCGGATTTCCCATAACTTTTTGCTTAATGGTGTTTGGGGAATAAATTTAGCTTCTGGTGTTGTTTGTGACTCAGATTTAAGTATTTGAACAAATTGCCAAACTTTTTGTTGCTTTTCCGGGGTCAATTCTCGCCATTGTTCAAGTAGTTCTTCTTCTTTATCCATAAATACCTCGCTCTTAAATTACGCATTCCTCGAATCGTTGGCTGTCCAAGACATATTTGTGGATTAACTTTCGGCTCTTGTAGTAGATATGTATGGGTAGTTCAGGTGTTTTAGGTGGGAATTGGTTCACCTGGCCGCAAACTAGACCATTTACCGGTTTCGCGCAAAAAGCTTTCACAACCCACCACATCCCACTCCATTTCGATATAATCTTCTTTGGTGCGAATGTTAACGTTAATAGAAGGGTTCTTCGCTTCAAAGTCCGGTGTCTCGGTGAGATGAGGTTCTTGATGTTGTGTTTCTACGGCATGATAGGTGAGACAGCGATCAACAAAATAGCAGTTAATACAAATACACATAGGTTTAACTCTATAAGTCTTTTCCGTTAATCTAGCTCAGTCTCTCCCCAAATGGGGCCGGTCAAAATTATATTTTTGTAAATTTATCTTCTCGATGTCTTGTCAAAAAAACCTAGATAGTTTAGTTAAAGAAGTTTTTGCGATTAATCAGCAAGAATTGCCAGAAAATGCTTATTTAGTCGGTGGTGCTGTGCGAGACGCTTTATTAAACCGTCAGAAAGACTATATTGACCTAGATTTTGTGGTTCCCGAAAAAGCGATCGAAATTGCTCAAACTATTGCCCATCAGTATAAGGCCGGTTTTGTGGTTTTAGATGCCGTTCGTCAAATTGCTCGCGTCGTTTTTCCCCAGGGGACTCTTGATTTCGCGCAACAGGAGGGAGAATCTCTAGAAATAGACCTAAAAAGACGGGATTTCACCGTTAATGCTCTCGCTTATAATCTCCACACCCAAGAAATTTTCGATCCTTTAGGGGGATTAAAAGATTTAGGCTGCCAATCCCTGCGGATGATTTCCCGCGAAAATCTTCAGGATGATCCCCTAAGATTATTAAGGGCCTATCGACAAGCGGCTCAATTGGACTTTGAGATCGAACCCCATACCCGTGCAACTATTCGTTCTCTTGCCCCTTTATTGCACCGTGTAGCCGCCGAAAGGGTACAATCCGAGTTGAATTACCTTTTGCTCAATTCCCGTGGCAATAAATGGCTAAAAAGTGCCTGGGAAGATGGCTTATTATCTCTCTGGTTGCGTCGGATTACCCCCGCAAAAATGGAGCGAGTTATGGGGGTGGAAGCGGCAGCGGGATTTTTAGAATCTTTGTTACCGGAAAACTTTATCTTTTCCCCTTCTCAGTTACAGTTGACAAAATTGGCCCTATTGGTATCGGATGTTTTAGCAGAAGCGGAAAAAGAGTTAATCGATCTCAAGTATTCCAGGGGGGAAATTCGCACGGTAATCACGGTGATTAAGTGTTTACCTCCTCTCAAGGAGGCAGATAATTTAAGTCTGCGGGAACAGTATTTTATTTATCTAAATACGGGAAAAGTATTTCCTGTCTTTGCTCTTTTTGCTTTATCAATGGGGATTAACAAAAATATCGTCGCTTCTCTGTTGACTTCCTATCTCGATCCCGATAATATTATCGCCCATCCCCGACCTTTATTAAGGGGCGATGATTTAATTAACCATTTACACCTGAAACCTAGTCCGATTATCGGTAAGTTATTAACCGAGGTACAAATTGCCCAAATTGAGGGCAAAGTGACAGTTTTTCAGGAGGCGATCGATTTTGCTAAAAAGTTATTATAAGTGGTTGGTTATAATTAAATTAAAAATGGATTTTAGGTTCGATCCCCCCTGCCCCCCTTGATAAGGGGGGTGCCGATAGGCGGGGGGATCTACCCTTGATAAGGGGGGTGCCGATCCCCCCTGCCCCCCTTGATAAGGGGGGTGTCGATCCCCCCTTAATCCCCCCTTAATAAGGGGGGTGCCGATCCCCCCTTAATCCCCCCTTAATAAGGGGGGTGTCGATCCCCCCTTAATCCCCCCTTGATAAGGGGGGTGTCGATCCCCCCTTAATCCCCCCTTGATAAGGGGGGCATCTGATAATTTTTAATGCCTACCTACTTAGCAATTGTTCACAGTTTGGAGAGTTTTGTCTGTTAATCAGAGTTTTAGATTCGGATTGAGTCTCAGGGTTTCGACTTATCCAAAACTCAGATTATCCAAAACTCAGATTTATTTAGTTTTAAGCTGTGAAGATTGGGGAGCGTTTTCTCCTTCTACGACTAAAGATTTCACATGAGAACCTTGAAACTTTTCCATATTGCTCACTCGCCACATGGCTAGGGGAAAAGTAATGGCAAATAAACCAAAAAGTCCCACTAATATCCAGACGATATCGTGCATTTTACGCGAGGAAAACTTTCTAACTTGAGCGTTCATTTTGTCACCTCCTAGGCTTTAAGTTAAAGGTAAATAGGGAAATAGTGGATGCCATGACATGGCCGTGGCGGCAATCATGAGGGCAAAAAACCAAAAGAGAATGGTCTTAGCTTTTATCTGGCGATCTTTCCAAAGATAATGCAGTATCGGCCAACTGATCAACCAGCCAATTAATAACATCGTTTCTTTGCCGGTATAACTGCCGATATTGCCCCACATTTTGCTAGGATTTTTACTGCCAGGTATCCAACTGCCCAAATTCCAAAGGAAAGTTTCTACGGTTTTTGAATGGTCTGCATCGGAAAAATGGTGAGCAACCATCATTAAAAAACAGCCAATACCAGCACTAATAATCGCCGCCGCTGCCGGGCCAGAAGTGGCGGGGGAACGTTTGGCACCTTCGGCTAAACCTTGGGGAAATTGTTTTAAAAAAGCCCAGATTTTTCCATACCAAGGACTATCGACGTAACGTTGAGTCATCAGATTTGTTCCTATTTTTTCAGAGTTCGTAAGTGTCTAAAACCGAAAAGTCCCACCGCTAAAAGTCCCCAACCGTATTACCAGCAGTAGGGAAATGACCGACGATTTGACTTTGGTTGCTAATGCTGGCCGCCCTCGTATCCGTACCATCGGGGCTAAGTTTACACCCCCTAGGACGGGAGCGGCGATAGATAACCCGAAAACCGTAGCTAAAACGAGCAAAAGTTGAATTTTGTTCACTTTTGAGGTAAAATAGCTAAATAATGGGTTAAAGGGCGTGAATTTTGGCAACACCGAGGCCGCTAACGAGTCCACCCATGGCAAAAAACATCATCGCCATCAGGGCAATGCAAGTGACCGTTAACACCGGTCGATTAGCTTTGTCTAGGATTGAGTCGCCGTATTTCCAGAGAATCCAAGTGCAGGCCACGCCTAGGGGTAGGGTAAAAAGGACGCTGAATTCGTGGTATTCCATGAGGACGTATTGACCGAGGGGCGAATTTTCCTTTAGCCATGCCCGCGCACCGCCAAACTCTAAACCGGCCCGATAGCGCATATAGGCTAAATTGCCAGTGGCGATCGCCAAAAAAGCGAGGACGGTGGACCAGAAGGTGAGGGTTCGCATTTGCTGCAAAATTTTGCCAGAACCTCTGAGCAGGGGAAAAGCGAGATGACCAGCGTAAACAATCACGACTAGGGCTAATAGGGAACCAAAACCGTGAATTGTGCCTAGCCATCGCTGCCACGGACTCGGATGCAGCAGGTTGACGAAGGGCAGAAATAAAAATAGGCCCGCCGAGAGGATTCCTAGCCCATAGACGCAAACGGTGGCTATATCTAGGGTTTTCGGAAAATCAATTTTTTCTGATTCTGTGGTATAAGATGACATCGGTTTCTCCTTAACGGTCTAGAGAAGCTAAATGGGATTATTTCTCATTTAGCCCGGAATCTTGTTAGAACAAGTCCAGAGAGCATATTTGTCCAACCATCAGAGTATTTTTGGACTGAAGTTGACAATAAATAGAGTCAAGACTTGAATTTCGCCAATTCAAGTCTGAATTGCATCCCTGTCTGCTCTACAGCGTTTCTCGGATATATGAGGTATGTTTTCGCAACTGAGAATTCTTACTTCGGCAAGGTTTAATTTACAATTCACCTTGACGAGAAACGCTACATCTTCATATAGTCCCTGATTCGGGGTGCGATAGTCAAGACATTTTCAAGGAAGATTGTTAATAAAGTTTACGGATATTTTTACCTAGTTCTTCGTTACTTGGTATGGTTCGATAGGGGGGCATAAATGGACTAAATCCTTATTAGATGAGCTTACCCTGAGAATCTGGCAAAGAAGGTTAGAAACTCAGTACATCAAAGCTTTTAGCTTAACTAATTAGGTTTTAGATTCGACCCTTGTTATCAGGGAGCAATGTTACTCGAAAAAACCGAGTTAAATCCCAAAATTAGGCGTTAAAATTGTCGAATCGAATTTTAAACAAAAACACGATGCTGTAGGGAAGGCATTTGTCGTCGCACTTGTTGCAGACGTTGGGGATTAATTTCGGCAATTGCCACTCCCGCTTCTTCCCCCGCATCGGCTAAAACCACACCCCAAGGATCGATAATCATAGCGTGACCGTGGGTGTAACGGCGTTCGTAATTATTGCCCGTTTGAGCAGGAGCTATTATATAACAAGTATTCTCGATCGCTCGCGCTTGTAACAAAACTTTCCAATGATCTTTCCCTGTAAAAGCTGTAAACGCCGCAGGTACAAATAAAACATCGGCTCCTTGCCGCGATAAATAGCGATAGAGTTCGGGAAAACGCACATCATAGCAAATCGAGAGGCCAATTTTGCCCAAGCTATCGGAGCCATAAATCGGCGGTAAATCGATTCCTGCCATGACTGTACTCGATTCCTGATAGGTGTTACCGTCCGGGACATTGACATCAAAGAGATGGACTTTTTGATAACGGGCTAATTCCGCACCGTTGGCATCAACTAAAATAGCGGTATTATAAGCCTTATCGGGAATACCCGTCACCGGCACGGGAAAACCACCCCCTAAAATAGTCACTTGAAACCGTTGGGCCATGGTGCGGAGGAATTTATCGGCTTTTCGGGCAATAGTCTCGGCCTGGGCGATTTTATCGCTTTCTGCCCCCATAAAAGCGAAATTTTCTGGTAAACCGATTAATTCCGCCCCTTTACCCACGGCAAGTTCGATCAACTCTTCAGCGGCAGCGAGATTTTTCTCTAAATCCGGCTGACTGGTCATTTGAATGGCGGCGGCGAGATAGGATTTCATGGGGGTTGAAGCTCTAGAGTCAGATAATCTCTGTAAAATTAATCATAACCTTCGATTATATCCAATTTCAGATATTTTGTCACCCCATGAGTAAAATTGTTTTCTGTGACTTTGATGGCACTATCACCGCCGTGGAGACTTTTGCGGGTATGCTCAAAGAATTCGCCCCCGATTTATCGGCCCAAATTATGCCCCAAATGTACGCCCGTACTCTCAGTCTGCGCCGGGGTGTCCGTCAACTGCTAGAGTCGATACCGAGCCAAAAGTACGCCGATATTATCGCCTATGCCGAAAGCAAGCCAATTCGTCCTGGATTAGCTGAATTTCTCGCTTTTTTACAGGAGCAATCCATCCCTTTTATTATTATCTCCGGTGGTATCCAAGGCATGATTGAAACGGTCTTAAAACGGGAGGGACTATTAGATAAGGTGACGGCAATTTATGGGGTCAATCTTCATACTCAAGGGGAATATCTGCAAGTTCACTCCGATTGGGAAAATGAGACAGAATTAGTGGCTAAAGCCTTGATTATGGCCAAATATTCAGGAGTAGAAACTATTGCGATCGGTGATTCTGTCACCGATATTACCATGGCTAGAAAGGCCGATCTAGTTTTTGCTAGGGATCGTTTAATCGATTATCTGCAAGCGGAAAATCACCCCTATATTCCTTGGGATAACTTTTTTGAGATTCGCGAATATCTGTTATTGAGAGATTAGGGATTGGCTGTTAATTAGGTAGGGGTTAAAAATTGTCAGATACCCTCCTTGGATTAAGGGGGGATCAAAGAGGGCGAATGCAATTCGCCCCTACAATAATATTATTGCGCCAATGGTAGGAGCGCACTGTGGTCAGTGAGTTTATCGAACTGCGTGCGCCCTGTAATATAGATATTTCGACCAAATTGAGATTTACTACCCTACTCTTAAGGGTAACAATAATTATAAATTTTTGTAAATTTGTGTTGGTTTACACTTGACAAAATCGGGGGGGGGGGGGGGGTAGAATCCCGTTGTTGCTCTGTCTTGTCATTGAGGAACTAGCTTAAAATTTAGTGATTGGCAATTTTGAAAAAACCAATTTTTCTCCCTTGCCAATGTCGCTTAATTTGAGATTTTCTCCTTTAAAGGGCAGTCAGAACATTTGTTTGTTTATTTGTTTTGAGGAAATTTTCCGAACATGAAAACTTTGACTACAATTAAAAAACTGTCAATGACTGCTGCGGGAGCTACCTTTGTAGCTCTAGGAGTCACCTTTGCCCATACAACTGCTGCCAATGCAGCCATTGTTGCTTTGGATGATAGCAATTCATGGGTTTCACCGGGGACGAACACGCTAACCAATTTAGGTTTTAACATGGTTACTGTTCCCGATCCTAGCTTAGCAGCGTTCACAAATGTTACAACTCTATCCTCGCCTTTAGGTAATTTAACTTTCACTCCAAGTGTAAATTACCGAAAGATTGGTAGTGGTTGGACAAGCTGGAGTCACGGCTACACGGGAGAGGTGTATTATTCCAACGGTGCAACATCGATTCAGATTGACCTGCCCGCTAGTATTGCCGCTTTTGACCTGTATGTGGAGCCAGAACCATTCAACATCTTCAATATTACTGTAACTGCTCAGAATGGCACTACGACAAGTCTGACACAACCTGTAGATGGTAATGCGGGAGCCAAGTACTTTGGCTTCTACGGCACAGGCGGAGATTTGATTGACAAAATCACAGTTTCCAGTAGCGTAGATTTTGCCGTAGGACAGCTTCGCTTGGCTAAGCCTGTTCCCGAACCTGCTTCAGTCTTAGGTTTACTCGCCATTGGTGTTCTTGGTGCGGGTGCAGCCTTGAAGCGCAAATTAAAATAAAAAACTGGTAAATCTAGCCTTAAATTGCCAGTGATCGCGCTCTATTGATAGAGGGCGATCGCTTTTTTTGGGTTATAATAGTAGAAGTGTGAATGACTAAAGTAAAATTGAAAGTCTATCTTGATACGAGTGTTCTCAACCGAATCTTTGACGATCAGACTCAAGCCAGAATCTATTTGGAGTCAATCTCGATGCAATTAATTTTCCTGCTGGTGGAGAATGAAGCAATAGAAATTGTCTCTTCTGATGCGCTAGTATATGAAACCCAGCGAAATCCTTACAGCGACCGCCGCACTTTTGTCGAGCTAGTCCTGCAACAAGCTAGGCACTTTCAACTGATTACGGAAGAGGTCTTAGCAAGATCGCAGCAAATCGAAACCTCTGCTAAAATTAAAGGAGTAGATGCTTTGCATATTGCTTGTGCCGAAGCTATAGAAGCAGACTACTTCATTACCTGCGACGATCGAATGATTAAAAAATACAGTGGCACTCTTGCTGTTAAAACTCCTGTGGAGTTTGTCGCCATTATTTTCAACGCTTGAATTGAGAAAAATTACTATGAAAGTTCCAACAGATTTGACGATTCCTGAGATTGAGGAAATTAGAAAAGAGGGAGTTAAAGCTCTTGTAGAGAGATTGGGAATTGCTAAAGCGGCTTTCTTTCTAAGAGAAACAGCATCCCAACCTCTAAATTATTTAGAAATTAAAGATCAGTTATTTGGCGAAATGACAGCGAAGGATATTTACGATCAAATTAAAGGCGGCTATCACTGAAATGATTGAGGAAATTCGTCAAAAAGTTAGACAAAACCAATTGGAATTTTCTCAACACGCTGTCAATCAAAGTATCCTGCGTCAGATCAGTGTTCAAGAATTACGGGAGGCGATGGAACAAAGCGAAATTATTGAAGATTATCCGGCTGATAAGTATGGTGCAAGCTGTTTACTTTTGGGATTTACTCTAATTAATAGAGCCTTACACATTCATTGTAGCTATCCCTCTCGCCCTTTGCTCAAAATTATTACCCTATATGAACCCGATCCAAATTTATGGATTGATTTTAAATCAAGGAGAACACCAGATGTCAACTAATTCTAGACAAGAAACCTTAATTGAACAAGAAGTTACCTATACCCTTGAAATCAATGGCAATTTTTTTATTATAGAAAATGTCCCCGCTAGAGTCTGTGTAGAAACGGGAGAGCGTTTTTTTGCACCAGAAACTGTCGAACGCTTGCAGGAAATTGTCTGGGAAAATAAGCGACCAAAACGGGTAATTGAAACACCAGTATTTGACTTTGCTAGTTAGTGTTTAATAGAAAACTGGCAAATCGAGCAACAATTGAAGTCTTAAATTAGGGGCGATTGCGCTATATTTGTAGATTGTGATCGCTTTTTTGTTTATAATAGTTAAAGACACGATAAATTGATTCAAGTCAAGCCTATGCCACTAACTCTTAATTTAACATCGGAAATCAAACAATATCTCAGCCAAAAAGCGAGGGAGAAAGGTCTTTCTCTAGAAGATTATGTCCTCAAGCTAAGTAGGTAGGCGTTAAAAATTATCAGACACCACCCTTATCAAGGGTAGGGTTGATTCATGAATCAACCCTACCTTATCAAGGGGAGCAGGGGGGATCGAACCTAAAATCCATTTTTAATTTAATTATAACGAGCTACTTACTTAAAGATACTATTTTATAACAAGAAAAACAGACCAAACTGGTTAATTTACTTCAATCTTGGATTGATGAAGAAGATGAACAGGAACAACAAGAAACAGGTGAATATTTAATCGAAGCACTCGATCAAGATCGTTTATCTGAGCGTCCTTTATTTCCGGCTCACTTAAAGGGAGTAACTTGGTGAATAGAGTAGTTTTATTAGATACGGGAATTATCGGTTTAATTACTAATCCTAAGCGAGCGCCTGAAAGTCTAGCTTGTAATTGTTGGCTACAAACGCTAATTAAAGCAGGTATTAGGGTTATTCTTCCAGAAATTGCTGATTATGAGGTGCGTCGAGAGTTGTTACGCGCTAACAAGATTAAAGGAATTAAACGACTGGATGAGTTAGCATGGGTTACGCTACCGCTAACCCATCCTACAAATAATTGTGCGTCCGTACTTATGACAAAATATTGATCGGGAGAAACTTTAACTCTTTTTTTGACTATCTCTGGTAATTAAATAATCATTGTTAAGTAGCTGGTTATAATTAAATTAAAAATGGATTTTAGGTTCGATCCCCCCTCAGTACTAGGGTTGATTCATAGTAGGGTTGATTCATGAATCAACCCTACCCTTAGTCCCCCCTTGATAAGGGTGGTGTCTGATAATTTTTAACGCCTACCTACTGATCTCCCATTAACCTGAAGAGTAATTATCTAAAATCCTTATTCATCCCCTAAATAAGCTTCAATCACTGCGCGATTCTCCCTGACTGTGGCTGGATCTCCCAAAGCGATTAACTTACCGAAATCTAACACGGCAATGCGATCGCATAATCCCATCACTAAAGGCACATGATGTTCGATTAACAGGACGGTTAAAGCTAAATTATCGCGAATTTGTCGAATTAGCTGACTTAATGACCCCTTTTCGCTGGGATTCATCCCGGCTGCCGGTTCATCGAGGAGTAATAACTGGGGTTGCAAAGCTAAAGCGCGGGCAATTTCCAAGCGTCTTTGATCACCATAGGCTAAATTACGGGCTTTTCGGTTGCTTTGGTCGGTTAATCCGACTAAATCTAATAATTCCCCCGCTCTTTTATAGGTTTTTTCCTCCTCCCTTCTCGAAACTGGTAAACCCAAAATTCCTGTCCAAAGATTGGCTCTATTGTGAATGTGACCAGCGATCGCTACATTTTCTAAAGCCGATAATTCGCCAAATAAGCGCAAATTCTGGAAAGTACGGGCAATTCCCGCCTGAGCGATCTGGTGAGGACGATAATTCGCCAGACTATCGCCTTGATAAATTAAATCACCACTGGATAGGGGAATTAAACCGGTGATCAGATTAAATAAAGTCGTTTTTCCCGCCCCATTGGGTCCAATTAAGCCAAAAATCTCGTTTTTTTGTACCTGAAAGGAAACCCCATCGACGGCGACTAATCCCCCAAATCGACGGGTGGCTCCCCGCACTTCTAATAAATTTGCTGGCATCCTTGTTAACAGATTAAATTAGTCGATTTTACTCGATCAAGACGGTTGGAAGTAAGCATTGCACCGACCAAAAAAAGATATTTCTCAGGAGATTTACCCCGAAAGAATCAGTTTTAAAGATTTATCGGGCAATTATTTGGGTCGGGAAACATTTTACACAATCCCGACCAGATAAGCAAAACGGCTCACCACTACTAGCGAATCATACCAAATCCGTTTTTAATAGTGTGATTAACTCCCAAGTTATGAATTGTTTCTCCCCGCTCCGCTCTCCCCACCTCCCCCCGCAACGCGCACGAAGTGGTCTTCCCTCTCCCTAATTCATAATTCATAATTCATAATTCATAATTCCCACTCCCCTATACCTTCTAAACAGGATTTAGTATCACTACCCATAACGAAAAACTGCCATAATTGCAGAAATGTCCTCATCTAGCCAAAAGGCGATCGCTATTGATGAAAAATGACGCTAAAATTATCGATCTCGTCATCCGGCTGTTTTTTCTGGGCCTGTTGTTATTTGCTGGTTTTACCCTGCTGCGTCCCTTCCTAACCATGATCCTCTGGGGAGCAATTCTAGCGATCGCTTGGTATCCGATCTTTCTCTGGTTAAAAAAGCTGCTCGCTGGCCGGGCGAAACTGGCCGCGGTTCTCCTCACCCTACTTTGTCTAGGGATTATTATCGGTCCGGTGAGTGGCATTGCAGCGGTTCTGGCGGGTAATCTGCGAACGCTGGCCGAATATATCGATACTGGTGCGGCGGTGATTCCCCCTCCCCCCGCCGATGTGGCCACCTGGCCGCTGATTGGCGAAAGGATTGCCGGTCTCTGGCAGCAGGCATCGGATAACACGGGTCAATTTCTTCAACGCTTCGAGCCACAATTAAAAGAACTGGGGAAAATCTCCCTTTCTCTGGCCACCAGTACCGGTCTGACGGTGCTGAAATTTATCGCCTCGATTCTGATTGCGGCGGCCCTCACCCTCTCGGCTAAAAATCTGACTCGCCCGATGAACCGGTTAGCGGAAAAGATTGCCCCGGGTAGAGGAATCGCGCTGGCCAGTCTTACCGCCTCCACCGTCCGCAATGTGAGCCGCGGTATTATTGGCGTTGCCATCATCCAGAGTCTTTTGATCGGCATCGGTTTAGTGACGGTGGGAACGCCTGCGGCCGGTTTATTAACTTTCCTCACCCTAATTTTGGGCATTCTCCAAATTGGCCCCGGTTTGATTGTCTTGGGGGCGCTCATTCACGCTTGGGTAACACTACCCCATTCCATCGCCCTATTATTTACCCTCTGGATGATTCCCGCCACCCTGGTGGATAATTTCCTCAAACCGATCTTAATGGGGCGCGGTCTGCCCATTCCTATGGTGGTGATTCTGTTGGGGGTGTTCGGGGGAGTGATCGCCTACGGGATTATCGGTTTATTCCTCGGACCGGTTCTGCTCGGTCTCTGCTACGAGTTAGTCAGAGCTTGGATTGCTGAGGATAGCCCCGAACCAGTGGCAAATAGCCATGATCAGCCAATCTAAGGGCGGATATGTCTAATTTTTACCTTGAAAAGGCTCACAGGTTTGGTAGTTGTCATCCCTGGCCACTACCTTATTTTTACCCGGAGTCGCTAGACTCAGTTTTGGGGCTTATGCAGAAACTCAACAAAATGCAGAAATATCTCCTAAAGAAATCATCTTTGGCCTGTAATCGCTAATCTTTGCTTCTCCTCTCATCCCTTAACCCCCCAAATGAGCATTGCCAAATTAATTATCTCGATCGTCGCTCGACTTTTGACCGGGGCAATTTTCTATCAACCGACAGGAGAGAAAATTATCGCCCTTACTATCGATGATCTACCCACTCCCAACGATCCGGAAGGAAAATCCACTGATCGCATTTTAGCAGCGATCGCCGCTCATAATCGAGAAAAAGCCAGCCCGGCAACTGCCGTCAAGGCGACTTTTTTTCTGATCACGGGACACCTACAACCGAACTCCACCTTGATTGAGAGCCTCATCGCCCAAGGTCACGAAATCGCTAATCACGGCACCCAAGATCTGCGTACCAGTCAACTGGCCGCCGACGCTTTTGCTAGTCAGTTTCGGGAAGCTAACGATATTTTAACTCGTCTTGCCGGTCTTGCACCGCGCTGGTATCGTCCCGGTCAAGCCTTCTATAATCAATCTATGCGCTCGT
Source organism: Microcystis sp. M083S1 (assembly GCF_020246405.1). NCBI lineage: Bacteria > Bacillati > Cyanobacteriota > Cyanophyceae > Chroococcales > Microcystaceae > Microcystis > Microcystis sp. M083S1. Next base: position 2,590 of record NZ_JADBTB010000228.1, on the reverse strand, counting down.
TTTTGGGGAAATTCCCCGGCTACGAGTCCCGATTTGCCCTCGCTTCCATGATCCCTTTAGATACCGGAAAAGCAACGAATCACCCTCAATTTACCACTTGGTATATCTCGCAATTTATTTTCCCCGGGGCGATTTTAGTGCTTCACGGTGGGTCTCCCGAAAGAGATGAAAACACGGCGATCGTGCTGAAGAATTTATTAGCGAAATTACACGATCGAGGTTATCAGGTGGTGACTCTCAGTCAATTAGTTGATCACAAACGTTGTTAGGTAACATTTTAAGAATAAGAAAAGATGATGGTAATCTGACAACATTTGGCGATAAGGGTTGCCAAGAGGTTTTCACTAATCTAGATAGACTTCGTTACCCTGAAAAATCCTGTATTTTTTAACAAGTCAGACTAAATCTTTCCAGGAGGAGTTGCAATTTTTTTCTTGGCATAAGTTGCTATTTGAGAGACGAAAATATAGAAGCAGCTGATTATTTACTAATCTACTTTTTTTAATTTTTAACGGGTTAGGACTGAGATATACTGAAATTGTTGCTTATAGATCACTACTATGGGACGTTTAGCGCTGATCAGCGTGACTGACAAAACCGGAATAGTTGACTTTGCCCGTCAGCTAACAGAAGAGTTTGATTTTGAAATTATTAGCAGTGGAGGAACCGCCAAAACGCTCCAATCGGCGGGAATTCCCGTGGTTAAAGTGGGAGAATACACAGGTTCTCCTGAAATCTTGGGCGGAAGGGTGAAAACTCTCCATCCTCGCATCCATGGCGGTATTTTGGCTAGACGGGATTGGGAGTCAGATTTAGCGGAAATGGAGGCTAATCAAATTCGTCCTTTTGATTTGGTGGTGGTTAATCTCTATCCCTTTGAACAGACGATCGCTAATCCTGAAGTTACCACCGCTCAGGCGATCGAACAAATCGATATCGGTGGTCCGGCGATGTTACGCGCCTCAGCTAAAAATTTCGCCCATTTGACTGTCATCAGTAACCCGAAGTATTACGAGCAGTATTTAAGCCAATTACGGCAAAATAACGGCGAAATTTCCCTGGAATTCCGTCAAAAAATGGCGGGGGAAACCTTCGCTTTAACCAATGCCTACGATGGTGCGATCGCTGCCTATTTCGCCAGCTTAAACGGGGAAACGACTCGCTTTCATTTGGCAGGAAATGCCCTACAAACCCTGCGTTACGGCGAAAATCCCCACCAAAGTGCCACTTGGTACGGCAGCGGGACAATGGCTCACGGTTGGGTAAAAGCGACCTTATTACAGGGAAAAGAACTAAGTTATAACAATTTAGTCGATTTAGAAGCAGCCCGCCGTTTAATCGCCGAATTCGGCGGTGAAGAACCAGCCGCCGCTATCTTGAAACACAATAATCCCTGTGGGGTGGCGATCGGTGGTAGCTTAGTGGAAGCTTATACTAAAGCTTTTCATGCCGATTCTACCTCGGCTTTTGGGGGTATTGTTGCCCTAAATCAAGCCATAGATGAAGCAACCGCTAAAGAATTAACGAAAACCTTCCTAGAATGCGTGGTTGCCCCCGATTGTAGCCCCGAAGCCCGGGATATACTCGCTAAAAAGTCAAAAGTGCGGATTTTATTGCTGCCGGATTTAAGCACGGGAGAAAAACAAACAGTAAAAGTTATCGCTGGCGGTTTTCTAGTACAAGCGGCCGATGACGTGGTAGAAACCCCGGAGGAGTGGCGCGTGGTGACAGAAAAACAACCCACTGCCGCACAATTAGCGGAATTACTGTTTGCTTGGAAAGTATCTAAGCACGTTAAATCTAATGCTATTGTGGTGACAAAAAATCAAACTACTTTAGGCGTTGGTGCAGGGCAAATGAATCGCGTTGGTTCGGCGAAAATTGCCCTTGAACAAGCAGGGGAAGCGGCCAAAGGTGGCTATTTGGCTAGTGATGGCTTTTTTCCCTTTGATGATTCTATTCGCACGGCGGCCAAGTTTGGTATCGAGGCAATTGTTCAACCAGGAGGTTCTTTAAAAGATCAGGATTCGATTAATGCCGCTAATGAGTTAGGTTTAATTATGGTCTTAACAGGCATTCGTCATTTCTTGCATTAATACCAAGTTAGGGTGTGTTGCTGCTTAAATTAACGCACCCCAACAAGTTATTAATTATCGGTTAATTTCCCGGCTCAATAGTCTTAAATTTGCCAAAAGCGCGAGGATGAACTGCTTTTTGGGAACAAAGAAAATAGCGTACAGGTTCGTAATGATTTTCAGCAGTAAAAGGAGAACAGAAATGATTTGCGAGTAAATCTTATCGCACACAGAAAGCATTTGCTCCTGAAAAAATACAAGCTTCGTTTTAGCCCTTAGGCATGACCCAAAATAGCACTTACAGGACTAGGATATAGAGGAAAAATTGTCAACAAGATATTAGACATCTCCAAAAATTTATAAGCCAGTCACACCAAGGAAGACAGGCAGATTAGACCAAGAGTCAAAATTAGCTCTAAAAACCGATTAATCAGGGTTTTAAGAGACAAAATCGAATTTTGACGGAAAACTATGGCTAATTATAACGTCAATTACTTCCCCTGATTGCTCCCATT
>NZ_JADBTB010000227.1:0-18381 GCF_020246405.1 Microcystis sp. M083S1 | reverse complement strand
ATCAAGGGTAGATCCCCCCGCCTATCGGCACCCCCCTTATCAAGGGTAGATCCCCCCGCCTATCGGCACCCCCCTTATCAAGGGGGGCAGGGGGGATCGAACCTAAAATCCATTTTTAATTTAATTATAACCAGCTACTTATTTAGTCACTTTACAATACTTTTTAAACAGGATTTAGTATCGTATCTTGATTGAGCAGCGACGAAAATCTTTTCAGGTCAGGACTCGTAGCGTTGATAAAGCCGCTGCAACTTGTCATAGAAACGCTTGCGGACTTTTTCCGGGGAGATCAGCAAGCAATCTTCTCCGTAGGGGAGAATTTCGCGGAAAAACCAGAAGCTACTCGTTACCTGTCGGGTAATCTGCCGGACAAGGGGATTGGTCGAGATCAATTCGTTGGCGATATCGATAGCGGTTTTAGTCTGGTACGATCGAGCTAATCCATCGAATAGCTGAAACTCGGCCGAGACACTATCAAGCTGATGGCGCCACTTGCCTCTAGGGATTGGGGTAATTAAGGAATCGTTGGGGATTCGATCGAGCCGTAAACTCCAATTATGGTTTAGTTCTGATATATCTTGATTTCCCTCGGTTTCCTCGCACCAACAATCGAGATATAAGCGATCCCCGTGACGATTGATAGCGGCATGGTAAAGATGGAATTCCCAGATTCGATCGCCGGCATCCTGATAGGATAACTGAAACGGTTGTTGTCGGAGAATGCAGCGATCGAGTTCCAGTCGCCATGGTGGGGGAGAATTATCGAGGCGGCCTTCTAGCTCTTTCCGTAAGGGTCCCGACAGTTCGCTCCGTTCTAATAGTAGTTTAGTCAGTTCCAGGGCGATGGGGATTTGTCCGGCATCAATAAGAGAATCGATCGCCTGTTGGAGCATCTGCAAGCGATCGGGCTTCCAGTCGTGATTAGGAGCGATTTTAAGCTTATTATGGGCAATTTCTTTGATTAGCTTCGATATATTCGGTTTATCTCCCCAAAATAGCCCGAATTCACTGGCAAGGATTTCTAGGGCCTGTTTTTCTTTTTCACTGACCGATAAAGTGATTGATTGTCCTATCCGGCTCATAGTTTATAAATATACGGACACTTTTTCTGTTAAGGTACTTGTCCATCCCTATTATCGTGGTTAGTATGGAAGATAGCAAGGAATTACGGACAGAAATTCATGGTAAATTATCAAGTAACGCTCAAGCCGGTCTATTCCTGTCCCGCAGACGAGATACCGGACGGGATCAAGGTTCCGCAAGGATGGCGGTTATCGTGGCATCAGGTGGAGACGTGGAAAGCACTAAATGATCCCAATGTCGAGGTAATCATCAATTCGGCCATGACGGGGGACGGGAAAAGTCTGGCGGCCTACCTGCGAACTTTGCAAGGATATTTCCCGATTATGGGACTCTACCCAACCAACGAACTGGCGCGGGATCAGCGGGGTCAGATCGAGGCATATATTCAACGATTTCAACCAACGGATCAACCGCGGGTCAATCTTTTGACCGGGCCCGAGTTGGAATTGTACGCCGAACGGGATGGGAAAACGAAAGCGATCGCTCTAGAGACTCGATCGAAACAGTCGGAAATTCTCTTAACTAACCCCGATATTTTCCATTATCTGCATCGGGGGGCCTATTTAACCCCCTACGATAACCCCGATCAGCTATGGAACCGGATCGATAAACATTTCGATCTCTTCCTATTCGATGAATTTCACGTTTTCGGCACGCCACAGGTCGCCAGTATTATCAATACCATGCTTCTAATCCGACGGGCCAATCGTGGGAAACGATACCTGTTTTTGTCCGCAACTCCCGACGAGGGTTTACTAAAACGATTGGATAAAGCGGGGTTTCGCTATCGATCGATCGACCCAGTAAGAGAAGGAAAATACCGGTTTCCCGATACCCCAGAAGAGGCCAATTCCCTCGCTCAACAGGGATGGCGACAAGTAACCTCGGAAATCGAGCTATCTTTTATTCCCTTACCGTCGAGTTTTCAAACTTCGGAAAATTGGTTGAAGGAAAATAAAGAGCGAATTTTAGACTATTTTAAGCGATACCCCGGCAGCAAGGGCGCGATTATTCTCAATTCGATCGCTTCGGTTAAACGTCTGCTGCCGATTTTCCGAGAATTATTGGCGACTATCGGTTTAACAGTGGGGGAAAATACGGGTCTTTCGGGAACGCGGGAGAAGTTGGCATCGTTAAATCGTGATCTGGTGATCGGAACGAGTACCATCGATGTGGGGGTGGACTTCAAGATTAATTTCCTCATTTTTGAGTCGTCGGATGCGGGAAATTTTATTCAACGTTTCGGCCGTTTAGGCCGTCACAGCGGCTACGATCGAAAGGGAACGGCGGTAAAATTTGCTAACTTCACCGCGATCGCTCTGGTTCCGAAATTTTTCCTAGAACGGTTATTCGAGAAGGAAGACGCACCGTTACAAGTCGGGGAACGGTATGACCGAATTCAGCTACAGGAGGCCATCAAGAGTAACTACCGTCATATCAATAATTTCGAGGGTTATTACCAACGTTGGGGAGCGGTACAATCATTTCAACTCTGGTGGAATTTAGGGAGTCCGAAGATCAAATCCCAATACGGGGAAAGTCGCCAGAAGTTTCAACAGGAATGCGAGGAGGTTTTCGATACCAGTTTAAAACGGGTCGCCGGTCGGGTGAAAGGATGGGCCGACGAATGGAAGGAGTTATCGGGGAAAAGCGGTAATCCGATTTTCGAGGATGCGTCTAGTTTTCGCGGGTCAAGTCCGTTACTATGCGGGTTATACGATTCGACGGAACCGGAGGAATGCGATCGCTTTAAAACCTACGATTTACCCAGTATTCTCGGTAATCTAGAGGTGGAGGTGTGGAGAAAAGGCGAGTTTAAGCGCCAGATCGAGGCCACGAAAACACCGATCGCGCGCAGACGTTTCGATTATTGTCTCACGTTTCTGAATTTAAAGGGGTATCGAGAGGAACGGTTAAACTGGCGCTTTACCTACGACGGCGATTTAGGCGAGATCGCCTCCGCGTGGAAAGTGCAGGTTTTGACGGGAATCGGTGTTTGGCAACCGGATAATCCTTGGCTCGATCGAATTAGTCGGGAGTTACGGGATCAGGCTCTGGTTAGCTTCGTTCTTGCCTATCCCGTTGCCGCAGTTCGCCAACGCTTACAATTACCGATGCACTTCGGTATTTATCCGATTAGTGACGAGAGTAGTATTCATTCTCCCCTGTCTCCCTATTCTATAGCGATCGGTCAATCGGCTTTGTTGTTGGATACTCTCGCTCATCGGTTCAAAGGTAAAGGGGGTGAGGTGTGGATCTGTTGATGCCGTTTGAGGCTACCAAGAGATGAGGGAGTCAAAGTGTACGGACACTTTTTCTGGGATTTAGTTGCTCTTTGCTTCCTCCGCGTTTGATAATAGACATAGACAGACGCTAGGGACATCGATCGATATATCCATCGGATTCTTGCCATTTTTTTTGATGGGAGCTAAATATGAATAGGCTAGTAGAAAAAATTACGGCTATTGTCGAAAAACTACCGAATTTAAAACTATTAATTCTCTTCGGTTCTAGAGCGCGTGGAGAGCATAAACCTGATAGCGATTGGGATTTCGCTGTTTTATACGAGGAAAGAATTGATCAAAAGGATATTTCGAGTCTGTTGAAAATTTATACACTACTCGAACAAGCTTTAGAGATTCCTGATGACAAAATTGATGTGATTGATTTAAAAGAATGTTCGCCGATCCTCGCTCATTATGTCGCGCGAGATGGTCAACTTCTATACGAACGGGAAACGGGACTATTCGAGGGATTTAAAGAAAAATTTCTCATGAATCCTGAAGAATCGAAAGCGTTATACCGTCAATTACGGAATAATCTAGAGATTTCTCTACGAGAAAAAGGAGTGTAAATGCCATTCAACCTCTGATTGCGATAGACGAATTAAACCTCATGAATCAATACCTCGCCGAACTTAGCGAGTACGGTTCGATCACCTTAGAGGATTATCGTACATTAAGAGAACGTCAATTAGCCATAGAAAGGTTAATTCAGCTTATCGTTCAAACTGGCATCGATATCAATTACCAGATTTTAAAATGTTTAGATATCGAGTCTCCGAATAATGCTCGCGACGCATTATTTCAAATCGTAGAACTGGGAATTTTAGAAGAACACCTAGCCGTTCAACTGGCCGAGTCTATTAAATTAAGAAACTTACTCGTACACCTATACAAGAAAATTGATCCCGATATCGTTCATTCCTCGATCGCTAATATTTTACGAGATTATCCCCGCTACCAACGCTCGATCGTTCAATATCTAGATTCCTTGGAGGCAGAAAATGGTTAGAAATACGAAAGAATTGAAAATTATCAATACAGTCAATAGAATAAACACGACTGTGGAAAAAATACCGAATTTAAAACTATTAATTCTCTTCGGTTCTAGAGCGCGTGGAGAGCATAGACCTGATAGCGATTGGGATTTGGCAATTTCACACGATGAAACAAACAGACAAACACATATTAAGGAAATCAGTAATGATTACTTAACTTCTCTCTCTATCTTGAGTGAATTGTTTGAGATAAACCGTGATTTGATCGATCTAATTGAACTCGATCGCTGTTCTCCATTAATGAAGTATCAAGTCGCACGAGATGGAAAACTTATCTATGAAAAAAATACGGGAGACTTTTTAAAATTTCGTGTACGCGCTTGGAAAGAGTACGCCGATACCGCTAAATTCCGAAAGATTCAAAAAGACAGTATCGATCTTTGGCTCAAACAATGGGGAGTTTAAACGATGGAAAGGGAGATAGTCACCGTTAGAATTCGTTTGATGATCAAATATCTTAATCGATTACGGGGGGGCGAAATCATCAGGAATGGGAAATCGTTTAGTGCATCAATACGAGGCGATCGATAATGAACTTGTTTTTAAGGCGATTCCGATCGCTTTATCTCAATTTCCGCTTTATCTCAAACAAATTACCGACTATTTAGACTCTCTAGAGGTGAAAGATGCCTAAAAAACAAAAAAAATTAGAGGAAACGGGACAGTTAAATCTATTCGATAACACTACAGAAATTGAAGATAAAGATCTGGATTTTGAGTTCGAGGATATTGATTTAGAATCTCTTTCTGGCGAAGATTTAGGAATTAGCGAATCGGTAAGCGATCGCCGAGTCGAAACCGTTCGCCAACTGCTAACCCTAAAACTCCTACGGGAGGCGATTCGAGCGGAAAACCCCGACGATCGAGTTATGGCAGATTTTGCCGAAATGGTATTACCCAATTTACTCCGATTAGCGATCGGTGTCACGGCAAAAGGGGGAAATTTCTTCGAGGAAATCGATCGCCGTCGGGAATTAGAGGGAAAAAGCAAAGTTCGACGGGATAATGCAGGAGATCAATCTCTCAATACTCATTTACTTAATGGATTATTTCCCGCCAATCTCATCGAAAAACGACTAGAAAAACTCAATACTACCGTTCGACGGGTAGTAAAGGAATGCGAGCGCAGGTTGGCGATCGCGGGGTTTATTCTCCACGATTTCGAGAAATTCCGCTACTCGCTTTTCCCCGCGATGCCGGCGAAATATATCGAGATTAACGAGGACTTCGATCGAGATATCCGCAAACTATCACGAGAGGAACATCGAGAGATTTTTCAAGTATTGGTTCCCGAATTAGGATTAGATCGCTTTTTATTTTCCGATCAACCAGAAAAATGGACTGAATATCTTGATGATTTGATATACATCGCTAAAAATGCCCAGCGTCGGAATGATACCGATCGAAATACCTCGGAAGATGGGTTAAATACTCGCTTAAACAATAGCGCCCTCGAAAGTTTAACCGATCTTGCCTGTCTAGCCGATCGCTTGGCTTCCATTATTAAACACCCCCACGATGCGGAAAAAGCTCCGTTACAAGACCTTTTATACAGCCTCAGCGATGGGGAACTAAAATTCACTTACCACAGCATCGCCGAAAACCGCGGGGTACTAACGAACGTACTTAATAACGCGGTGATGGAAGCACATCAAGAACTAGACTATCAGCCTTTACTTTACCTGCCTACGGGAGTTGTCTATATCGCCCCCAAAAACGCGCCAGAAGTGTCCCTAGAAACCTTACCGAATCGAGTGGTGGACACCATTAAATCCCTCTGTAGCGGTGAATTACAGCGTAAACAAACGGGATTCGGCAGAGATGGCAAGGGGATGAAATACGCAGATTACTACAGCCAATTTTTCGACGATGCTGGGTTAATGCGCGCTGCCCTCAACGCCACCCTTCGCATCCTCGGTGATAATAAAGCGTCCGTGGCCCGAAGTCGCGGCGAAAACCTGATTAAATTTCAACAACAGGGCGTTTTACCGACGGATTACGATTTTCATTGTGAAGATGATATCCGCATCGATCGCCTAGCGGAATTCGGGGACGTGGTGACGCGGAAAATCTGGGGCGATCGCTTGGAAAAAATCGAACAGGCGCGAAAATTGCAGAAAAACTTACCCGCACCGCCAGATTTAGATTTAATTAGCGAGATCGCGCATTATTGGAATCTAGAAAATTATCTGCCACAAATCCGAGCGATCAAGTGTATTAATGAATCGTTAAAAGAACTCAAACTGAAAGGCAATACGGGAGGGGTTCCCTACGAATGGTATTATCTAGCGGCACAATACCTGAAACAACATCCCGGAATCGAGGATATTAGACCGGTTGCAGAAGATTTAATCGCTTTTCTCGCCGCAAAAATCGCCGCCATAGTTGCGGGATATAACTTACCCGATGGTTGGGAGGATTTGCGAGAGTGGGTTAATCAAGTGGTGCAGTTACCCGGTCGGGAATTGGCCCACTCGATCGAAATCTTCCAGAAAGAATTAAACCACTACAACGCCGCTAAAAAACAAGGTCGCGGCCGTCAACTTCTCTGTTCGATCTCCCATTCTCCCTATAGTGTCAGCGAACAGATGGAATCGGCGGTTCTTTTTACTCCCCAAGTCTATACTAATAAACAAATGCTGGCAGGCTCGAACGCCAAACGAAACATTTCCAGTATCGCGGGAACGGAAATGATGTTGCGTCAGATTCTTATGAATCAAACCCAAGCGGTAGGAAAACGTTTCGAGGACGGCAAATATCGCTATCTGTACTTTTACCCGACCTATTATTTTACTCCCGAAACCAATAGTTTTTTACAAAAAGCCTACGCTAACATCGCTCAAACTCGTTTTGATAGCTCGATAAAGTTGCACTTTGTCGATAAGGATCTAGTCGCTAACTTCGATCGAACCCGTTATCAGAGTGTTGATAGTTTCCTGATCGATGAAAAATTAAGGCAGAAAAAGGAAACAATTAACGAGGAGGAAGATGGCAAAAAAGACCGCACTTTTAAACTATCCTATCCCGAAGATAAACCCTTAACCTTTTATTTTATGGCCCTACCTCCCGGCCGCGATCCCACCGATACGGAATCCTGGGTTATGCCGGCATGGTTAGGATTAGCTTTCCCGATGATTTTAGATGTCAAAACGGTGGTTTCTGAGTCTCCTATTCCTCCCTATCGCGACGGTGCGGAATTTGAAGAGACGGTATTTCTCGACAGTGCGCCCCAAGCGATCCGGTCCTTAACCCGATGCGATCGATTCCGTCTCGATCGAGTCTTGAACCCATGGCAAGATAATGACGGAAAAAAATATTCCGCCCCCTTAAATACCCTAACCGCAGCCTATTCTATTCATTTAGACGTGAACTCGAAGCAGGGTAAGACGGGTTATGATCCCAATTGGGGCAAATTAACGGAACTCGCTATCAATTTAGAAACCAGTCCTCTCTATGTTTTTCATTACCTTAAACAGTGGAAACGGGGCAAAGATGCCGATATACCGAGTGCTAATCGAATCGCTCTGTATCTCTACGATTTTTATCCTTGTTTCGATCCCTATGTACAAGCCAACCGAACCAATTTAACTATCGATATGACAGCAGAATCGCCCTTAAATCACCCGAAAAAGTTAACCGAATTGTATCGTCAATTCTATCGAGCTAATAAACAATATAATCCGAAAGCGAACGCAGTTTTAAAACCGATCAATGTGGCCGCCGATACGATTCTCAAAGGAGGAATGTATCAGGGAGAAGCCCTAGTTTCTGTAGTAGCGGCGGAAGTGGCCAGCTTAATGAATCGGGTTCATGCTTCTACCGCAGAAGGTCGCTGGATTTTATCCGATCGAGAACAGGAAAGACAGAAAATATTGTCTTTTGCTCGTTATTTTGTGATCGATGTGTTCGAGGTTTCTTTTAAGGGCGATCGAGCGCGTCTAGCTGGCAGACAATTAAACCTCCTTCGCGATACCTGCGAATTTCTTTACCGTCTTGAACAGGACAGAGACAATCAAGAGTTAAAAGCCCAGGGTCAAACTGTGGAAGAAGATTCTGAAAACAATAATTAATTCAAGGAGTACCTACCATGTCTTTACTGAAAACCCTCGATTCTAAATTCTTTCATAGCGATATTCCCTACAAACCGATGGGAAAATACGTTCACTTTTTGACGATTAGAGTCACAGAATCTTATCCTTTATTTCAAACAGATGGAGAGCTAAATAAAACTCGTGTTCGTGCGGGAATTGATAGCAAAAAAACGATTAGTCGTTTATCGATGTTTAAACGGAAGCAATCAACTCCAGAACGTTTAGTCGGTCGAGAATTACTCAGAAACTACAAATTAATTACCGCCGAAGAATGTGAGTACAATGTAAAATTTGCCATGAATAACCCCGACTGTATTATTTATGGTTTTGCCATCAGTGATTCGGGTTCAGAAAAATCGAAAGTAGTAGTAGATACGGCTTTTTCGATCACACCCTTTGATGAATCCCATGAAAGTTTTACTTTAAACGCTCCCTACGAGAATGGTACTATGGCATCTAAGGGAGAAAATAACACAAAAGTAGGAGAAGTGACTAGCAGGATTAACCAGCAAGATCACATCCGTCCGCAGGTGTTTTTCCCTAGTATTGTCACTTTAAAAGATCCGACAGAAGCGGGTTTTCTCTATGTTTTTAATAACATCCTGCGTACCCGCCACTACGGCGCACAAACCACCCGGACGGGACGGGTAAGAAATGAGCTTATCGGTGTTATTTTTGCCGATGGGGAAATTGTTAGTAATTTGCGCTGGACACAGGCAATATATGATCGCCTTCCCGATGAGGTATTACAATCGATCGATCCCTTAGACGAGGATTTAGTTATGGAAAAAGCCACCGAAGCAATACAAGCATTAATGGCGGAAGAATTTATCGTTCATACCGATTTTATCGGGGAAAATTTTCAACCTTTATTAACTGAGGTGAAAACTCTCACGGGTACGGAAGCAGGAATTTTATCGCTCTTAAACCAAGCGGATAAAGAAGCGAAAGACTACGCTAAGAAACATATCGCCGAGAAAAAGCCAGCCGCTAAAAAACCGTAAATTTCAGTAGGGTGAGTAATTTCTCACCCTAGATCCTCGCAATTTTTAAAGAGTTATGGTACATATTTATTCCTGTCAATTAGAACTGCACGATAGTCTTTATTACGCAACCCGTGAAATCGGCAGACTCTACGAAAGCGAACCCGTAATCCATAATTACGCGCTCTGTTATGCTTTGGGATTGGTAAATAGCGATAGTTATCGTTACTTCTGTTCCGAACAGATTCCCCAGTACCAAGAACATTTAAATCCTCTTAACGAAGAGAAAATTTATGTCACTCCCGCACGGGCGATCGTTCATACGACGGTTCTCAATACTTGGAAATATGCCAATAATAACTATCATGTGGAGATGGAAAAAACCCAGAAAAATATTCCCAGTTTTGGCAGGGCCAAAGAAATCGCTCCCGAAAGTGTTTTTGAATGTTTTATCATTTCCCATCACCCCCTACAACTTCCTAAATGGATTCGTTTGGGAAAATGGATGAGTAAAGCGGAAGTAAAACTGACAGAACTTTCCCTATCAAAACAAAAAGAGGATTTATTTATCTATCCCTATCCTTTAAATCCTCTCGATGTTATGTTTACCCATCAGGTGATTGGCTACGATGTGATTAATATGCCTCCCGTTAGTTTGATTCGTAATGTGAGAATGCGCGGGGAATATTACCAAATAAGCGATCGTCCCGATCTGAAAATTCCCGCTCGATTGTCCTATCACTTCGGTTGAAAATTGACTATGACTCTTATCTCTTCTAAATGCCTCACTTTATGCGAATTTCTCTCGCTAACCGCTCCCGATGGCGATATTACCTATGAATTAGTCGATGGAGAAGCTATCCCAAAAATGTCCCCGAAATTCTTTCATTCTCGTTTAACTCTGGCTTTATCTTCTATACTCGATCGCTGGAATCAAGGACGGGGAGAAGTGGGAATCGAATGGGCAATTATTCTAAGCAAAAATGATCGAGATTGGTGTCCGGTTCCCGATCTTCTCTACATTTCCCTGGAAAGGTTAGGAGATATTCCCCTCACCGATGAAGCTTGTCCCGTTCCCCCGGAATTAGTCATCGAAATTATCTCTCCTGAACAATCCTTCAGCAGCCTGAGCGAAAAAGCCGTGGACTACCTAAAAGCGGGAGTCAGTCGCGTCTGGATCGTCGATCCCCGGGCCAAGCAGATCACAATTTTCTATCCCGATGCACCCCCGGCGATTAAAAAAGGCGATGACGAAATTAGCGATATTCTCCTCCCCGATTTAACCCTAACCCCCGGACAAATTTTCGCCAAAGCCCGATTAAGTTAAGTAGGCAGGCGTTAAAAATCATCAGATGCCCCCCTTATCAAGGGGGGCAGGGGGGATCGACACCCCCCTTATCAAGGGGGGCAGGGGGGATCGACACCCCCCTTATCAAGGGGGGCAGGGGGGATCGACACCCCCCTTATCAAGGGGGATCCCCCCGCCTATCGGCACCCCCCTTATCAAGGGGGGCAGGGGGGATCGAAGCTAAAGTCCATTTTTAATTTAATTATAACCAGCTACTTAATGCCCTACAGTCTCGTTCTCAATCTCACACCTCGATCGCCGATCTATCCGAATTTTCTCACCGGACGACACCTTCACGCGCTATTCCTTACCCTTGTCAGTAGTGTTGATCAGGAATTAGGGAACATTCTACACACAGCCGAGGCAGATAAAGCCTTTACCTTATCGCCACTACAGATGCAATCCGGGGGAAAAACGATAAATTCCCCGCAGTGGCGATACGAACGGCCAATCGCCCCCAAAACTCCCTGCTGGTGGCGGATTTCTCTGCTCGATGACCGATTATTCGGTAAATTAACCTCGCTCTGGTTGAATCTCAATCCAAAACACCCCTGGCATCTCGGTTCCGCCGATCTCGTTATCACTAGCGTCCTCGCCACCCCGCAATCGGTTCAACCCTGGGCGAACTCTTGTACTTATCAATACCTGTATGAAAACGCCTCGGAAACGAATCGGGAATTTGATTTCCTTTTCGCCACCCCCGTCACCTTCCGGCAGGGAAAATTCGATAGTGCCTTACCGACGCGGGAACTGGTGTTTAATAGCCTTCTCAATCGTTGGAATCGCTATAGCGCTATCCCCTTCGATTCCATCGTCCTAGAGTCGATTTTCCCCAGTTTCTTCGATATTCAAACGAAATTAGCCGACGAAGCCTATAAAAACCAGTCGTTCGGTTGTGTAGGCGAGATTCACTATCGTCTTTTGGGAGAGGTGGAACCCGCAAAGATTAAAGCGATTAATGCACTGGCGGATTTTGCCCTCTATGCGGGAGTGGGACGGAAAACCACCATGGGGATGGGGATGACTCGCAGAATTTCTAAGGATAAAAGATAGTTATGGATGAATCTGATTACATACCGATCGCCGCTCTCAACCATTACGCCTACTGTCCCCACCGTTGTTGGAGGATGTTCGTCGCCGGGGAATTTCTCGATAATAGCTATACGATCGAGGGAACAAATTTACACGAACGAGTTCACACCGTTGGGGCGGCAAACCGCGAGGAAATATGGCAAATTCGGGCGATCTGGCTTAAATCAGATAATTACCGTCTCATCGGTAAAGCCGATCTGATCGAGTCCCACGACGGCGAATTTATCCCCGTGGAATACAAACGGGGCAGTAAGGGCGAATGGGATAACGACGAGTTGCAGGTGTGCGCTCAAGCCATCTGTTTGGAAGAAATGACGGGAAAAAGGCTAGATACTGGCTATATCTACTATGCCAGTTCTCACCAGCGTCAACCGGTGGCGATCGATCTTGCTCTACGGCAACGGGCGATCGCTACGATCCGAGCAATTGAAACCCTGATCCAGACGGGAAAAATGCCCCCGGCGGTCTATTCACCCCGCTGCAAGGGATGCAGTTTGTTTGATCGCTGCTTGCCTCGATTAACTGAAAAAGTCCAACGATATCAAGAGGAAGACTAAAAAATATGGGAACGGTATATGTGACGAGAGAAGACGCATTTCTCGGCAAAAATGACGAGCGTTTAACGGTCAAAGCATCCAAAGAAACGATCCTCGATGTTCCTTTATTAAATGTTGATGGGGTGGTTTTATTTGGTCGCGGTTCGCTATCCCCAGCTTTGGTGATCGAACTGCTCGAACGTCATATTCCCCTGAGTTTTGTCACTGTCACGGGAAAATATCTCGGTAGATTGGAACCGGAGATGACCAAAAATATTTTCGTTCGTCGAGCGCAATGGCAGGCCGCCGGCGATTCCCCGAAAGCCATTCATTTAGTGCGGGGATTCGTCCGCGGCAAGCTGAAGAATTACCGCAACATTCTACTCCGTCGTCAACGCGATCGAAAAGAGTTGGATTTACAAACGGCGATCGCTTGTCTGGAAGCAGCGATCGGCTCGATCGAAACAACCTCGGCGATCGATTCTCTCCGGGGGTTAGAGGGAGCGGGAAGCGCAGCCTATTTCAGTTGTTTTGATTCCTTAATTCTCGGCGATACTTTTACCTTTGCCTCGCGTAACCGTCGCCCCCCGCGAGATCCGGTCAATTCTCTTTTGAGTCTGGGTTATGCGTTATTGCGCCATGACGTGCAGAGTGCGATCAATTTGGTCGGTTTTGACCCCTATCTCGGTTATCTTCACTATCAACGCTACGGTCGCCCCTCGCTGGCACTGGATCTGATGGAAGAATTTAGAGCGATCGTCGTTGATGCCGTGGTTCTCAATGGGATCAATCATCCTTATCTTACCCCCGAACATTTCACCACCGAACCCTTAAGCGGTGCGGTTTCCTTGACGAGAGAGGGATTACAGATTTTCCTGCGCTTGTACGAACAGAAGAAACAATCCAAGTTTAAGCATCCAGTAATGGGTAAACAGTGTACTTATCAAGAAGCTTTCGAGATTCAGGCCCGACTAATGGCGAAATATCTCATGGACGAGACGGATAAGTATCCACCCTTGATTTTAAAGTAGGTAGAGGCGGTCATGTATTTTGTTGTCAGTTATGATATTTCCGACGATAAGCGACGAACCAAAATTCACAATACGTTAAAGTCCTACGGCCAACGGGTGCAGTATAGTGTTTTTGAGTGCGATCTAACCGATACCCAGTACGCTAAGCTGCGCGGGCGCTTGAGTAAGTTGATCAAACCCGATACCGATAGCATCCGCTTTTATTTTCTCTGCGCCTGTTGTCGGGGTAAAGTGGAACGCATCGGTGGTGAGTTACCCCGGGATAATACAATTTTTTTTGTTTAGCTCGGTTGCGCTTCTGGGTAGCTGTAAAAATTCTTAACTATTATGTGGTGGCTGAAAAGCTTATGGAATATAGATTCGAGATGATTTTCCTTTCCAACGCGGGGCGCACCTTATCCCGTAAGGTTTTGCGGGGTCTTGAAGAACTGGGTCACTTGCTGTATGATTGGTTTATTGCGGGTGCGGCGCATACGAACCTTGAAAATCCCATAGCGTATGGCTTTTACCACTGGGCGGTTCCAATTAATCTTAAACCCTACTAGGGATTGAAACGTATGCACTGTAACTCTTATGCTCGCTGACGGAACGTTCCAATTAATCTTAAACCCTACTAGGGATTGAAACCAACCGGTTCACCGGGGGAAGGGGGAAGGGGGGAGTTCCAATTAATCTTAAACCCTACTAGGGATTGAAACCTGGCCACGGGGGGTACGGGGGGATCGAACTTCATCGTTCCAATTAATCTTAAACCCTACTAGGGATTGAAACAAATACTCGATAAATATAAGTAATTCTTATAATAAGTTCCAATTAATCTTAAACCCTACTAGGGATTGAAACATAATACTAAATATGACTATTAAGAACAATTTATGGTTCCAATTAATCTTAAACCCTACTAGGGATTGAAACCTCGATCGCTTCCTTGACCGGTGACGGTGGTGAGTTCCAATTAATCTTAAACCCTACTAGGGATTGAAACTTATCGGTTATGGGGGGAACGGGTAAAGTATCTAGCGTTCCAATTAATCTTAAACCCTACTAGGGATTGAAACATTTTTGATTAATAAAGTATACCCGGCGGTAATACGTTCCAATTAATCTTAAACCCTACTAGGGATTGAAACAGTGGACACGCTTCGATCGCCAACTTGCAGAGGTACATCGTTCCAATTAATCTTAAACCCTACTAGGGATTGAAACGCAAACGGAATTAATGGCCGAGGAAGTTTATCCTTTGATGGTTCCAATTAATCTTAAACCCTACTAGGGATTGAAACAATTGAAAATCCTTAATAGTATTATAGATTTTTTGTTCCAATTAATCTTAAACCCTACTAGGGATTGAAACTGGGCAAATATGGGCAGATAATCTTGATCTAGCCGTTCCAATTAATCTTAAACCCTACTAGGGATTGAAACTGAGGAACTAAATTCCAACTTTCCCCCTCTAGATCGTTCCAATTAATCTTAAACCCTACTAGGGATTGAAACATGGATTTTATAATGAAGGAAGCTTTACAAAAGTGCATTCATGTTCCAATTAATCTTAAACCCTACTAGGGATTGAAACATTGGTAAGACTTTTTCCTGATTCAAGGCTCCTATTAGGTTCCAATTAATCTTAAACCCTACTAGGGATTGAAACATTTATGGTAAAAATTAACGAGAATGTTGTCCGGGTGTTCCAATTAATCTTAAACCCTACTAGGGATTGAAACAACTTTTTGCCACTAAATACGGTGCTAGTTTCCTCGTTCCAATTAATCTTAAACCCTACTAGGGATTGAAACCGGGTCGCTGGATTATAAGCATTGGTGCCTAGTCTGTTCCAATTAATCTTAAACCCTACTAGGGATTGAAACTTCCCGTCTGAAACCATTATCTCTGATTTCTTAAGGTTCCAATTAATCTTAAACCCTACTAGGGATTGAAACTGATCAAGTTTGTTTCGTGAACGTGAATAGTTTGAGTTCCAATTAATCTTAAACCCTACTAGGGATTGAAACTAGGTATTCGCTAGACAGAGAGAACTGTAAATTATTGTTCCAATTAATCTTAAACCCTACTAGGGATTGAAACTTACAGTTCCGTAAATCCAAACTCGGCTAATTTTGTTCCAATTAATCTTAAACCCTACTAGGGATTGAAACTAAAAATTTAAGTACCACAGAGTCTATCAGTTTGGTTCCAATTAATCTTAAACCCTACTAGGGATTGAAACCATTAAAAAGGAGATGCACATTTTTAACGCTTTCCCCGTTCCAATTAATCTTAAACCCTACTAGGGATTGAAACCGCCCTTTTTTTACCATGAAAGGAAAATTTTTAGAGTTCCAATTAATCTTAAACCCTACTAGGGATTGAAACGTAAACTCTATTTCTGGCCGATTCCAGAAATAAGGTTCCAATTAATCTTAAACCCTACTAGGGATTGAAACTGGATCAGTGATAAACTCTGATTTCGATCTAGACCGTTCCAATTAATCTTAAACCCTACTAGGGATTGAAACACAAGCAATCTGTAGAGGATAGTACTGATGGTAAGTTCCAATTAATCTTAAACCCTACTAGGGATTGAAACAAAATTGATGATCTAGTTCCCTACTGAGGAAAAGTTCCAATTAATCTTAAACCCTACTAGGGATTGAAACCCAAACTGTATGCAGTCTGTTGTCAGACTGACAACGGTTCCAATTAATCTTAAACCCTACTAGGGATTGAAACTTTGGCCTTGGTTTTGAAAACTATGTGAGGATTAACCGTTCCAATTAATCTTAAACCCTACTAGGGATTGAAACTGAAGAAACACTAAACAAAACCAGTGCTATGATGAGTTCCAATTAATCTTAAACCCTACTAGGGATTGAAACGGAATTGGATAGCATGACTGCCAAAACTTACCACCCGTTCCAATTAATCTTAAACCCTACTAGGGATTGAAACATTTTCGATTAAAGGATTTAGCGGAATATACACAAGTTCCAATTAATCTTAAACCCTACTAGGGATTGAAACCCCTAGCTGGCTTGTCTCCTCTCAAAAGCGATCAGTTCCAATTAATCTTAAACCCTACTAGGGATTGAAACTTCGAGAACCCTACGGGCGGAAAACAGCTAATCATGTTCCAATTAATCTTAAACCCTACTAGGGATTGAAACTGACTCTAAGATTTAAGCTAATTAACGTGGAAAGTTCCAATTAATCTTAAACCCTACTAGGGATTGAAACCAATCTCATGCAGATTGGGGATGGGAGCCTGATCGGTTCCAATTAATCTTAAACCCTACTAGGGATTGAAACCCTAGCGCCGGGACCGCATCCGCATCCGGGATTTGTTCCAATTAATCTTAAACCCTACTAGGGATTGAAACATAGCGACATATTATTACAGGGTGATGATGCTGAGTTCCAATTAATCTTAAACCCTACTAGGGATTGAAACAAGCTGAGTTTTATTAGCATGGGTATGGCTATTATTCACAGCCGGTTCCAATTAATCTTAAACCCTACTAGGGATTGAAACCGAGAATGGCTGATTTAAGAGTTTTATGCTTAGCAGCCAGGCCCGCCTGATTGGTGATTCCCACTATAGTCCAGTTCCAATTAATCTTAAACCCTACTAGGGATTGAAACTTATAAGGCCACTATAGTAGCCTTTTGTACTTAATCGTTCCAATTAATCTTAAACCCTACTAGGGATTGAAACTTCTCCCCAGCAATCACCTTTTCCTTTTCCCGATAGTTCCAATTAATCTTAAACCCTACTAGGGATTGAAACCCCTGCAAAAAAATCCGGCAAGAAGATCGAGAGTGTTCCAATTAATCTTAAACCCTACTAGGGATTGAAACAGTCTGACACCGTGCGATCACCTGCTGTATGCAATGTTCCAATTAATCTTAAACCCTACTAGGGATTGAAACTGCAATCTGCATACAATTCAAAAAATCCCAGAACCTTGTTCCAATTAATCTTAAACCCTACTAGGGATTGAAACGAATTAATCCCCTCGATCACCTATCTATTTAGAGCGTTCCAATTAATCTTAAACCCTACTAGGGATTGAAACATTTCATTCTGGAACGCCTGATAATTAGCATTTAGGTTCCAATTAATCTTAAACCCTACTAGGGATTGAAACGTTTGCTTCGCTGAATTGGGAGGCTAGTCTGCCTGGTTCCAATTAATCTTAAACCCTACTAGGGATTGAAACTTTACAGCATCCTAATGAGATTTGGGAACTAGACGGTTCCAATTAATCTTAAACCCTACTAGGGATTGAAACTCACATTCACCACCACCCCCGACAAAGAAACCCAGGTTCCAATTAATCTTAAACCCTACTAGGGATTGAAACCTCTTGGAAATGGCCAAGGACAGGGAGTTAAATCTAGTTCCAATTAATCTTAAACCCTACTAGGGATTGAAACTTACAGTTCCGTAAATCCAAACTCGGCTAATTTTGTTCCAATTAATCTTAAACCCTACTAGGGATTGAAACTTCGGTAGAAAGTATCAGCAGGATAGGCGATTAAAGTTCCAATTAATCTTAAACCCTACTAGGGATTGAAACGTAGAAATTACTTTGCCTAATGGTGAAAAATTACAGTTCCAATTAATCTTAAACCCTATTAGGGATTGAAACTTCTTTATTGTATAAATATTCATACTTAACGTCAGTTCGGGATAAGGGAGGAAAGAAAAGGCGGGGGCTAGTAAGCTGAAAAATATATAGGGTTTGCTGAATAATGGTAAAAACCTTACAGGAAAGGGCTTTTAGCTTGATTGAGAGCTTCCCAAATGCACTTAAATCTGCTAGAATCTCTTAAAACCCTTGCATCACCCTTGCATCTTCTCTAATTAGTGCTAATGT
>NZ_JADBTB010000226.1:0-10187 GCF_020246405.1 Microcystis sp. M083S1 | reverse complement strand
GAATACAGGTTCCTTTTAGGTTCAAAAATTTGTCAAGTATCATAAGTAAAATACTATGGTTTTTGGCTATTATATCAAATCTTAACTTGATTGTCTATCTTTTGGTATTAACCTGTTGATGCCTTAAGTCCTTCCCTATATGGATTTCAGATACTTTTGAGCGTAGGCACTCTCATCGAATTTTATTTTAAGTTAATTATTTGCATAACAATTCCCGAAGAGCCCAAATTATTTAGCCTCCTTTTTAAGAGAACATTAGCTGCTTGTTTAAATGTGTCTTTCATAATTCAAATTTGATAATTTACAATTCATAATTTATAACTCATGGATGACTTTCTAAATCCTCTTCTAATTTAGCATCTAATTTATTTTTGACATATTCATCAACACTTAAGCCTTCATCTCGACATTCATAAGCAAGTGCCATTGTGTCAACAGTCGGTTCTTCCATGTTCAATATAGCACTAATTATATTAGTGGCATTACTTTGAGCCGTATAAAGACGAATAGTTTCGTGCCACCAAGAGTGATTAATATTGTCAAGTAATAGCTTCTCTTGCTGAGTTTCTTTGATTTCAACTGCTGCTAAATATTCTTGAAAACTCAAATGAGCGAATTCATAGACATCATTCTCTTTCTCCACCAACAAACCACAGACATCTCTCACCTGCTTAATAAACTCCTCTGCTGTAATTTCACTACTCGCTACTTCTCTTAATTTAGCTTGAATCAACGGTGCTTTTTCTGATAATTTAAACTCCCTGGTGTTATTCTGCATTAACATCAACGCCAACACTTGTAATACAGCTTGCTTTTGTGTGGCTATTAAGGGAATAGCAAGTTTTTTAGCACGGTGTCGCTTTTCTAATAATACTTGACAAATTTCTTTGTATAGTTCTACTCTCTTACCGGGTAAAGCACTTCCCCTCCGGTGTACAGTGGCAATCATGGTTAGTAGTAAAGGATTTACTGCCATATCTGCTAAAGGCTTACTATTGAGGATACGCGCAATTAAATCCTCAGCTTGTTCTCTCGCCTCTTCACGCACCCCTAAATCTTCTTCCCCCGCACGACTAATAATTTCTGTCTGTAAATACCAGTTATTAACAAACTGCTGCATTTGTTTAAGGTTGAACGGTTTTACCTCTAGCACAGTTACACTTTCTTGTAGCGGCGCACTTCTATAACCGTAAGGTCTAGAGGTTAGCAAAAAAAGCGTATCAGGATATGTTTGAATCTGTTCATCTACCCAATTTTTAACTTTCTGGCGCTGAGTTTCATCTGCAACTTCATCCAATCCATCTAACAGTACCAAACATTGTTTTTGACGTAATTTATCCGCAAACCAATGTAACGGTGGGTTGAGGGGATCAATCTTACGTTGTCCCTTAATTTGTTGGGTAATTAACTCTGGTAAAGTCAATTTATGAGCGGCAATTTCCTGACTCAACTCAATTTCCTGACTCACCTCTCTAAGATACAGCAACACGGGAATCAGTTTTGGTGCTTGCGGGTGAATCTTGCGTTGAGATTGGGTAGCATAAGTTAGGGCAATGTGCCTGAGTAAAGTCGTCTTCCCTGACCCCGGTGCGCCTAAAATAACTATGGGACGGAAAGCTGCTTCATTTTGCATGGCTGCTAAAAAGTCCCAAATTTGCTTTTCTTTGGGGTTCTTGGCGCTTCTATCTACCGCCTGAATCATTTTGGGATCGACCTGTACTGCCTCTTTGGTCGCCATCTTGAGTGGGACAAATACCTTTTCCAACTTCAAGATGCGGTCTTTATCCAATCCCTGGGTAAGATAGTCCCGACAGATGTAGATGAGTTGCTGGTAATATTTGTTAAGGAAGTTTCGTTTTGACCGCAGTTGTATCAAGTTAGATGGTATATTATTAATTGTCCTAATCAACGTTTGAGCACTCGTTTCCCCTCGTCTTTCTGCTTCTTCCTCTAGGGTTTCCATAAACTTGCCACTAAACTTAACCCAGAGAGACGAACACGCCGTTACGAAGGTTGGAATCAGAGTTTGTGTCCACTCTCCCTGCGTCAATCCTTGTTTAACAGAATCCAGCGTCCATAGGGAGGCTGTACCAAAAGGTATCCACTGAACTAAACGCTGTGTAAGTTTCTGCATCGGTGGCATCGCTGAAAAGGCTTTTCTTCCTATTTTATGCGATCTTCTGTAAAATGAATCCAAGTAGTGGGACTTAGGCATTTTCGGTCAGACGGAAAGGCTCAAACCCTTACGGGACAATACGTTAACCTTGATCTGCTAGTTTCCTTGATATATATAGGTTTCAGCGATTTTGGGTTTCTCGAAGTAAATCCCAATCCCTACTTGGGGTTGAGACTTTTATCGATTTGTTTTTTGTTTAAGTTACAGTAGCAGATATTCAGCAATTTTCTTGATATGGGTAGCAACAATATTGTAATTATCGGACCTAGAGCATCTGGAAAAACGACTTATTTAGCTGGATTATCTTATTGGCCAAAGCTGAAGGATGTTCTGCAAGAAAAGAGAGATTATGAGATTCACCCTCGTGATGAGGGTGCGCTTAGACTTCAATATCAAGCGAAAAATATTCTTTTAGAGGGGGAATTTTCACCAACAGTCATCCCAATAGAGGTTTGTTTCGGCATAAAAATAAAAAGAAGATTTTCTAAAACCGAGCTAGATCTATATCTAGTTTTTAAAGATTATCCAGGAGAGATTGATGAACCTAGTATGCACCTGCACCGTTGGTACAGAGAATTTTGGCAAGAATATTTAAGTCCTGATGTAGTAGGATGTCTGATTTTGTTGCCAGCATGGCAGCGAGAAGAATGTGATAGACAATATAGTCGTATTGTGGAGAATCTAACTAAACTAATCGACGAATATAAAAGAATGAAAAACTTTCGCTTAGCAGTAGCAATGAGTAAATGTGAAAGAATAGAGCTTTGGCCAGGAAGACTTAATCCTGAGTCTGATTTATTTGAAATTCATTTACCAAGAACCACAGATATATTAAGGAGAAGAATACCAAAAGAAAATTTAAAATTTTTCGCTATTTCTTCATTTGGAGTGCTAGGAGAAAATGATCCGCGTCCTAATCGGGCAAACCGCATCATTCACGGGGAGTTCCTGTCAGTTCTCAGAGATTCGGAGAAATGGCAACCCTATAACTTGATTGAACCCTTATATTGGCTGAGTACAGGACAAGTGATACCTGTATTGAATCGAAAATTTCCAGCCCTGTTTTCCTGGCAAGGCTGAAAACGCACTACTTAGCCGATACCATCGAAGCCGTAATCTGTAACAGTCAGCCTGTAGGTTGGGTTGACGCAAGGAAACCCAACTTCCATATTCATATTAAAATATAGAGATAAGTTTTCAAAAATTCTGAACCTGATGAAAATCAAAGCTATTATTCATCCAGCCGAAGAAGGCGGTTACTGGGCTGAAGTTCCCGCTCTGCCCGGTTGTATAACAGAAGGAGATAGTATGGACGAAGTTGTCGATAACCTCCAAGATGCCATACAAGGCTGGTTAGAAGTTGCCAATGAAAGCAAACAACCTGAATCTAGGTCAGAAGTGATTGAAATTGCTGTATGAAATCAATATCAGGGAAAAAACTCTGTAAAATTGTCGAAAAAAAAAGGTTGGATACTCAAAAAAATTACCAGTAGTCACCATATTTATGAAAAGGAGGATGAAGATAAAATTCTATCTATTCCTGTACACCGCAATCAGGACTTAAAAATTGGAACTTTAAAATCAATTATGAAAATAGCTCGATTATCGGAAGATGACTTATAAGCTTTCGTAGGGTGCGTTAATGTTAATGTAACGCACCATCAATTTCCTAATATGCGGTGGGTTACGCTGTCACTAACCCACCCTACAGTGCTACTGTGAAGAGACAAGCTGATGTCCGAGGTTATAATGGTCAAAGAGTTAAAAAAGAAATTAATCTAATCAATAGCCACAATGAAGGTACAGCCAAATGAGTCAAGTCTTAACCCTAGAATTGAGCGATGAAGTCTATGCCGCCTTGCAACAGCAAGCTAAAATATTAGGTATCAACCTGTCAGAATTAGTAACAACTTCCCTCGAACGACAGTATCGCTTAACAAAAGCTAAAGACCAACGCACGGAAGCCGAAAAAGAAGCAGCACGTCAACGCTTTCGAGCGCACGCTGGCTCAATTAGCGGCTATCCGACAGGAGCAGATAATGAAAGCATTGATGCTGACTTAGGGAGAGAGTATGGAGATACTCATGAGGAGACATCAAATCGGTGATACTCCTCGATACTTCTGGGTTACTTTGCTATGTCTATCGTGATCAACCAGGACATGAAGAAGCTGTCCAATTGTTAGATAGTGCAGGTAAAAGCATCACCCACAGTTACGTTTTAGCAGAGTTAGTTGCTCTAGCTCAAGTTCGCCATTACCCACGTTTAGCTACCCTAGAATTTATCACCGATTTGCTAGAAAATCCAGATATCGAGACAGTTTGGATAGATGAGCCTTTACATCGTGCTGCTGTCAAACTATTGATGGCACGGCAAGATAAGACTTATTCCTTGTGTGATGCAGTTAGCTTTTTATTGATGCGTCAGTTCAATATTAATGAAGCATTAACCACCGATCGCCATTTTGAGCAAGAAGGTTTTCACCGTTTACTTGTATTCTAAAAAGGGCAGAGCTGCGTCAGGGGTTGGTATTTCTCCAACTGGTACTCTTGCCATTTCCCCGGCCTCCGTTCGGTGAGGGATTGGGCGTTTCCCAACTGTGCGGCTGCTTCCCGCCAGAATTGTTCAAAGTTCTGCCGCAGTTCTCCGGTGGCAATCATTGATTTTAACGCGATAATTTAGTCAACAATTCCAAGAGTTTTTTACTATTAGGAGTCAAGAGAGTTCGACGATAGGCATCGGCGGCCTTTTTAATCGCTTCCGCTTGGGTGGGGTAGGGATGAATAACAATAGAGAGTTTACCCAGTCCGATTTTGGCAACCATAGCGGTGGTAATTTCAGAAATCATCTCACCGGCGTGAGCGGCGACGATAGTGGCCCCTAAAATTTGGTCGGAACCTTGTTTGTGAATAATTTTTAAAAAACCGTCCGTTTCCCCATCAGCGATAGCTCGATCGACTATACTCAAAGGAATTTTAATAGTATTAGTGGTCAATCCCCGGGCTTTTGCTTGGGTTTCATCCATGCCCACATGGGCGATTTCTGGGTCAGTGTAAGTGACCCAAGGCATAACTAAATTACTGAGCTTATCGCGTCCGAAACCGAAGGGAGAAAAGAGAGTATTTTTAATCACAATACGGGCGGCTGCATCGGCAGCATGGGTAAATTTCCAATCCATACAGATATCACCGGCCGCATAAATTTTCGGGTTAGTAGTTTGCAGATAATCATTAACTTTGACTCCCCGACGAGTATCGTATTCCACGGCCACCGCTTCTAAATTTAATCCTGACAGATTAGGCTCCCGGCCGGCAGCGACTAAAATCTCGTCAACGGTGATAGTTGCTCCTTGACCGTTGCTAGTATATTCAATGGTTTTACCCCGCTCATTTTTTCTCACCCGTTCAATTTGGCAAGAGAGAATTAACTGCATTCCTTCCCGCAGGAAAGTATTCTCAATAATTGCGGCTGCTTCTGGGTCTTCTTTATTCAAAAGATGGGAATGGTTATGAAATAAAATCACTTGCGTGCCTAACCGTTGAAAAGCTTGGGCTAATTCACAACCAATCGGCCCGCCACCGATAATAGCTAATCGAGGAGGTAATTCTGTGAGGGAAAAAATTGTTTCATTGGTATAAAATCCCGCTTCTTTTAGTCCGGGGATATCGGGATGAAAAGCCCTAGTACCAGTGGCAATGACGGCTTTTTTATAAGCGAGGGTTTTTCCCGCGACTTCCACGGCATTTTGTCCTAAAAAACGAGCGCTACCCAAGAAGACATCGATACCTAGTTTTTGGAAACGTTGCACCGAATCATGATGACTAATATCGGCGCGAATTTGCCGCATTCTGGTCATTACTCTGGCAAAATCTACCCTAGTATCCCCAATATCAATTCCTAATTTTTTGGCTTTCTCAATTTCCCCGATAATTCTAGAGGAACGAATCAGACATTTAGAAGGAATACAACCGAAATTGAGGCAATCTCCCCCCATTAAGTGTTTTTCCACTAAAGCCACTTTTAAACCTATATCTAAACCCGCCGCCCCCGCCGCTACGACTAAACCCGCAGTACCCGCACCGATGACGACTAAATCATAACAATCCTGGGGTTGTGGATTGACCCAATCGGCGGGATGAACATAATTAACTAATTTTTGATTATGTTCGTCCATGGGGAGAATATTAACTTCACTGGAGCTATTTTGAAACATAGTGAACTACCTCGACTCCCTAGGCGCAGTTGTCAAGACTTCGGAATTTACAGGGGAATGCCTCAAGACAGATTTACATCCACCTTTTTGACTTACTTCTCCTCTTTGAGCAGTGGTCCGAGTTCCTGAGACCAATAATTGTCTGATGCCTTCTGCTCTTATTTTTTTAGCTGCATTTTTGTCTCTATCGTCATGTGTACCATAGCTTGGACAAGTCCATTTTCTAACGTCTAATGGCATATCAGACATTTGATAGAGACAATAAGAATAGGTTTTAGAGCTAGGGAAAAATCTATCAATCTCCATCAATAAACCGCCTTTATTCTGTAGTTTATAGTCAATAAATTTACCTCTTGGCCAAGTTGGTAGAGCAAGTTTCTTGGTTCTATGTTAGTTGTTGTATTAATCGGACAAAACCTGATGAGACTTTCTCTGTCAACTCTTAAGGAGTTGTGCGTTTCATTTTTCAATTGGCGATTTAAGAGCCAATTTTAAAGGCTTCTAGAAATAAACTATAGGTGATACCAATTTTTAGTAAATTGAAAGATTCTCGCAGAATCGGTGCTGGTTTAGCCTGAGAACTTTTTCGATAAACAATCCGGCTAGTCGCCTCCGTAAACAGCAGCAATAAACCGGCAGCGGTGACATCCCATTGAGCAGTTTGACCAGCAGTAGTGACAATTGCTTGACCAGAAAAAACTCCAAATAAAACACAAATTATCTGGAGGGAAATCCGCCGCCAAGGATTACCAAAAAAGCTATTAAATCGACTGCTGGTGACATTAGCCAGCGTACTTAAACGGGTGCGTTGCATGGTCATATTTATTTAGAAGTAATACGATTAAGAAGCCACAAAGAGGTAACAATACCAGTAAAGTGAGCGAGAATTGTATTAGTATTTGCCTGCACAATTAACAGGTCAACAGAATTAACAAATTGACTGGGGTTAGAGGCAACATTAAAAGTACCTTGGGGAACATTGAGGGATTTAATTAAGACGATTCCCGCCAAGGCTTGCGCTCCCAAAATTGTTAAAAACATCCCGATAATATTAGCGATTAAACCCTGACGGATTAATTGAATAGTATCGGATTTTTTCGGGCGACTATCTTGATCACCCCTCAACATTTGACGGGCAATTTTCATGTAACGAGAGGAAAAGAAAATGGCAACCACCAAGAAACCAGCCCCACCAATGGCACATAAAACACCGATTTCAATACCAGAAGTGCGTTGTCTCGTCCCTAATAAACTAGCGGTAGCAATGAGTAATAAAACCCCTGAAATCACGCCTAGGACAATCTGTGTCCAAAAACCGATTCTTCCCTGACGTAAAAGGATATTAGCAGCCCGTTGGACGGCGGGAGGCAAGGAATAAAGATCAGAATCTCTGGGGGTGGATATATTGGTAATTTCTGATTGTTTGTCTCTCATCGGGGTTAAGCTAGGGATTGGGTAAATCTGGTCCTGATCTATTTTCGTCTTTTTTTTTGCCCATGGCTAGAGATTTAATTTTGGCACTGACTGGCTATCTGTTTAGCTTCTACCTGTAAACGCTGGGCCATACGAAACATTTCTTGACCGGTGTGGAGAGAGCGATCATCGTAGTTAAGGGTAAAGGTTTCTAATTCTTCTAGTCCGTCAGTGAGATGATTGAGACAGTAGTAGAGAGAAGCGGCCACTTTGGCCATTTTGGCAGGATTAGGCCGTTGGGAAAAGAGGGTTTTGGCTCGATCGAGATTTTGGCGACAGGTTTCTAGATAGTCTTGAAAAACAGCCATTAACTGATCATCGAAGGGATCCGCGGATAGGTGATCGATCTGACCTTTGAGGGGTCGGATAATTTGACCGATCAGGCGATTAATCGGGCTATAGGTCTGTTTATACCACTGTTTGACCAGGGCTTCGTCTTCCTGGACCGTTTCTTTGTAACGATGATAATTTGCTTGGGCGGTGGCGGTGCGTTGGGCGCGTTTTTCGGGAGAATTGGCGATTAGTTGGTTATCGTAGTCCTTTCTTAGTCTCGGATCGCTTAAAATCTCGTAGGCGGCGTTAATAGCGACGATTTTATCGTGACTGGCACTATCGTTTTGACTATCGGGATGGAATTGTCTGGCTAAACGCCGATAGGCCCGTTTAATCTCCTCAGGGGTCGATTTATGGCTAATTTCTAAGGTTTGGTAGTGGTTGCCGGTCATGAGCGCAAGCGATCGATCTGTCTTTTATTATTATCGACCATGGTTAACGCGGCGGAGAAGGGGAATTGTCGAGAGTGGGAAAGTGGGGTGTGGGGTGTGGGGTGTGGGGTGTGGGGTGTGGGAAGAATACATAAAAATAATCTCCTGTTTCCTGAATACTGACTTCTGACTCCCGACTTCTGACTTCTAACCCAATGTTCGCCAAAGATAAGCAAAAGTTATATATTGACCCCAAAAACTTGAGAATATTTAAATTAACATTCCGCAATATTTATAAATTCTTAAGAATTAATTGAGAAAGATTTTTATTTAACAACGATTTTACAATGGTTACAGCGATTTGATAGAATTTCATAGTGGGTTATTCTGTGATTTTTTGGGTGGCAAGGGTTGAAACCCTTGCCACACCTACAAGGTAATCCTAATTAAGACGGGTAAATTAGTCAATTTCACCCACAACGATGATCTTTTTTTTGTGTAGTTTTATTACAAAGAAAAAGTTTTTTTGACAAAAAGCACAAAGTATGAATTATGAATTGGGGAGAAGGGAGGGGGAGAGGGGGAGAAGGGAGAATA
The DNA here is from genome assembly GCF_020246405.1 of Microcystis sp. M083S1. Lineage (NCBI taxonomy): Bacteria > Bacillati > Cyanobacteriota > Cyanophyceae > Chroococcales > Microcystaceae > Microcystis > Microcystis sp. M083S1. Next base: position 1,024 of record NZ_JADBTB010000226.1, on the reverse strand, counting down.
AATAAAAATAATCTTCAGAATTCTGAATTGAGAATACTGACAAAATTGGCAATAATTAGACAAAAGGATTGATTTCAGGGATATGATCGATCGAGGGTAAGTCTATTTGGCCCGATCGCTCTTGTCTAAGATAATAGGGACAATGAAGCTGACAATCGGGACGATGGGGAAAATCGACTAAATCATTTTGGTATGCTGATAGATAGAGATCGAGATCCTTCAATAAACGGCGTAAATCCCGTCCTGTCCGTTGGTGTAGTTTGCGATTATATTTAAAAGTAATTTGTTCGGGGCTGCGGGGTAACTGCACAAACCAATAGGTCATCGATAAACTATCAAGAGGATAAGCAGAAGTTTCTGCCAACACATACAGATAAAGTCTCGTCTGCCAATTTTTGGCTAGTTTGTCGGCATCGATAGGTTTTAAGTAGGTTTTCCAGTCAAAAATTACCGCTCGATCGCTCTCTAGTAAAATTAAATCATAGATAACCGTTAATAAATAATTACCCACAGTTAAACTGCGACAATGTTCTGCTTCTCGATTAGCTTCTCCCGGATTTTGGGCAATTGCCGGGGCAGCCTTTAATAGGGCTGTTAAACAATGTTCTAACTGTTCATTTTCGCGTAATAGAGACGTGATTGGCAGCCCTAATTCCCGCTGCTGTAATAATAGGTGAAACTGACTGCCCCATTCTTGCCGCTGCAATTGCCCGGGGTCAGCCGGTGTGTTAAGTTGCTCTAGATAGACTTTTTGAAATCTCGGTGGACAGGTTTCCAATAGGTTTAAATGGCCCTGGGCAAGACGATAGATATTAGACATGATAACTAGATAGGTATTAAAAACTTTCAGATGCCCCCCTTATTAAGGGGGGATTAAGGGGGGATCGGCACCCCCCTTATCAAGGGTAGATCCCCCCGCCTATCGGCACCCCCCTTATCAAGGGTAGATCCCCCCGCCTATCGGCACCCCCCTTATCAAGGGGGGCAGGGGGGATCGAACCTAAAATCCATTTTTAATTTAATT
>NZ_JADBTB010000225.1:0-15900 GCF_020246405.1 Microcystis sp. M083S1 | reverse complement strand
TCGAAAAGGGGGTGGGGATTGCGACCGGATAGTGAACCGAGCGTTATGTAGTGCGCCAGAGGATTCATCCCGGAATCGGCCGCTTCCGGGCAGGTTTTGAGGTAGTATTCCGTATCGAAAAGGGGGTGGGGATTGCGACCGCTCGCCGCACCAACATCTAGATAATGGCCGAGGGGATCGATACCGAGCGCTTCTACTTCGGGATTTTGTCGGTAGTAGTAACCCGTATCGAATAGACCGCTCCGCCCGATCAGGTGGGCGATCTGGCGACGTTTCAACCGATCGGCGATTTGAAAAGTAATTGTCCAGTAGACAATTTTCAGGATTTGTCGAAAGGGCCTGACAGGAGAAAGATAGCTCCTTTTCAGGGTATTATTTAAGTATAAACGCTCTAGTTTCTGTTGTTTTTCTAAAAGTTTCGACTGATGGAACTGTAAATCGGTTCGCTCTACAATCTGTTCGTTTTCGCTCGTTTGATCGTTCATTTTCATTTGAATTCTATTTTACGTTTAATCCTAAAGCTAGTTTGACTCGAAACCAAAGTTGACGCAATTTCCAAAATTTACTGCTCTCGATCGCCTCAATAATATTATGAGCGCGACCCCATCCTTGTTGCGCTTGCTCGAGATCGAATTGTGACTGTTTCCACCGCCGACCGATTAGTCGTAATTCCTCCCGCGTCTGTTCCAACTGTAAGGAGATGGAGCCAGATTCCTCCCGCGTTTTTTCTAGCTGGCTGCGGGTGGATTCTAGTTCCCCCCGCGTCTGTTCCAACTGCAAGGAGATAGAGTCAGATTCCTCCCGCGTTTTTTCTAGCTGGCTGCGGGTGGATTCTAGTTCCTCCCGCGTCTGTTCCAACTGCAAGGAGATAGAGCCAGATTCCTCCCGCGTTTTTTCTAGCTGGCTGCGGGTGGATTCTAGTTCCTCCCTCGTCCTTTCTAGTCGATCTATACTTTGTCGATAGTTTTCTCGAAGTAAATTATGTTGATTCTCTAGAGATGAGGGAAATGCCCGTACAATGAATTGAAGAGTATCTATATCCGGTTCTTTCTCGAGTTTTTCGACTAAAGATGTATCATGCGAATAACTTTTTTCAAAAGGCATCTGTGTTCGTTCGGTCGCCTCGATAGAATACCCCGTATCGAAAAATAATTCTTCGAGAGTTTTACGGGTAAAAAACCGTAAATGAGTATTGTCTAAAATTCCTACCTCTTGATAATCGAAGTTTCCCTGTAGCAAAGATAGACGGATATTACCGTGCGCGATATTGGGAATTGATGCGACCACATAACCACTAGGAGCAAGAACTTGGTGAGTTTCTTGCAAAATACGCCAAGGATCGCGAAGATGTTCTAGGATGTCCCCAAATACAACCACGTCAAACAAGCGATCACTCAAAATTTCCGCTAGAGAAACTCTTTCTAGATCGACAGCAATGACTTCTTCACAAAAAGACCTCGCTATTTCAGCCGCTTTTTGGTTGATTTCAATTCCGATAACAGAACACCCTTTTTCGCGAAGAAGGCGTGCGAGATAACCAGTCGCGCACCCTACGTCTAAAACTTTCTTATTTCCTCCTATAAAATTAATCATTTTTTTTAAACTTGAATTGTTTTCGATATCTGACTCCTTTAAAGATTCGGGCAGTAAAGGATAATCTTTTTGCCAGTTGCCATTCATCATAAACGCCAATTCAGACTTAATTGCATAACCGTCCTATCTATCTTCGTAGAGTACCTCATTCCGGGTACGATAGTCAAGACATTTTCAAGGATGATTGTTAATTAAGTTTACCCATCTTTCTACCTCCTCTGGCTTAACGATTTAAAAATTCGTACCCTTGAGAAAGAATTGTCTTAATAGTCCATTTGCTGTTGATAATCTTGTAAAATCTCGATGGTTTCCGGTTCTGTGGAGCCATCATCGATGACAAGGATTTAAAAGTTTTGGTATTTTTGTACTAAAAAATGCGATCGCACCATCGAGATAGCGACCTTGATTATAGCAAGGAATAGTCACGGAAACTTGAGGAGCATGACTCATTGGGGGCAATTCTCTCCTACTCGAGCAAAAACTAGGTTATCAATAGCTTATCCCAAAAGCTCCCCTTTCTCGTTTTTCTGCCTCAAGGAAGTGTTGATATCCCCACTAGCAATTTCGGGATAGTAGGACATATTCTGGATAAATCCTTAAATTATTCTGATGGTTAAACAAAATCACCCAATTGGGTGATCCCCGTGAGGGAAGCATCTCTTTTTAATAGAGAATAAGTTATTCAATAATCAGATTGTCGTTATAAATGATCCTTAACCATGGAAGCTCATCAACAAAAACAACTCCGCACTTTCCTCTTGGAGAAATTAGCAATTTCCCCCCGTTCCCTCGATATGGCTGTGCGTCTCTGTGAAGCATCGGTGGGTTCTTTGCCGATGGTTTTATGGCAGTACGGTTTAATCGATTTGTCGCAATTGAATCAAGTTTTTGACTGGATGGAAACTGTCTAATTATTTTTCAAGAATAGGACATTAATTATCATTTTTATTAAGAGAGCAGCAAGTTACTGCAATTTATTTAATTTTATACCCCTTGATCGTCATTTTGCTTGTCATCACAGTAAGGTAGAAAGAAACTTAATTAATATGGCATCGGTTCTTCAGTTAGGAATCGACTATATGGAACTCTTTGATGGCTGGATAGAAGTTGAGATTTTCGTGACCAGGACGACTGAGTTTAATCAGGGCAAACCGTTGGGATGGTTGCAATTTTTGCCATTGTTCTAAACTAATTTCGATCTGGAATTCTCTGGCTTTTTCTCGGACTGTATCGGGTATCTGGCTATCATCTAGCCAAGCGGGATGCGGATCTATTGCCAGTTTTCCTGGGGGATTGCCAGTTTTTTCGGTGATTAATTTTTGCAGAAAATCTCGATAGATTTTGGCTTCTGCTGCCGTCGTACAAGCCATATTAACTAATACCATTCTTTCCGGTTGACCCAACTGCATCCAATGGGATAATTTTAATTTAACTCCACAGGTATCTAGTTTCATTCTCACGGTCATCGGTATACAACGTAAGGAGTCAACAAATTCGGCTTCAAAGTCGAAAAAGGTGGTCATATCATTTCATTGGGTTGCTGAGTATAAATCTATGATACAGTGCCGTGGGATAATTGCTAGGGGGAAAATGGTATTTTTATTGAATAAAATTGTCTCGATATTGATTACTATAAACGAGAATTTTCTCTAGTTCCTGCCATTTTTCTCCTGCAATATAGTCAATAATTTCATCAAGATTTTGCCGATAATTTGTCAAGGATATCAATAAAGCTTGACTATTGTATTTAGCCATCATTAAACCTAATTCGGGATTGCCACCACCGACGCGACTGGTATCGCGAAAACCGGAACTAGCTAAATTTTCCGCTAATTGGCGAATATTCAGGTCTTGTTCTTTCGCACAAGCTTGGATTAAACTGGTACTAATCATTACTGGCAGATGGGAAATCCAGGCCACGGCTCGATCGTGTTCTTCGGGGGAAGAATAATAAATTTTACAGCCTAATTTTTGTACTATTTCGGTTAAGATTTCCACGGCAAAATGAGGAGTAGATTCAAGGGGAGTAATCAGATAGGGGGTATTGACAAATAAACCCAATTGTGCTGCATTAATTCCCTGTTCAGTTTTCCCAGCCATAGGATGACCACCGACAAAATTCGGCCATAATCGACTACAATTGGTCACAATTGCCCCTTTAACCGATCCCACATCGGTGACAATTGCCTGTTTTTTTAAATAGGGAGTTAATTTTTCCAAAGTTGGCACAAGTAAATGTATGGGAGTACAAATAAAGATTAAATCGGCAGTAGCCAATAATTCTAAACTGGTACTAGATTCATCTACCACTCCTTTTTCTACGGCGATATCACAAGTGGATTGTTGACGAGAAACTCCCAAAACCTTATAAGCTTGTGATCGAAAATCTAAACCCAAGCAACCACCGATTAAACCCAGTCCGATAATGCCAATCTTCATTAGTTTTACTCAAAAATAATTTCGTCTTCTACTCGCCAAGCAGGATCGACAATGCACAAGAAAACTAATGGTTCCTCCCCACAATTATGAATATATTGTTTAGCTAGAGGAGGTATATAAATGGCGGCACCGACAGTCACTAATTGCACTTCCTCATCGATGTGCATTTCCCCTTGTCCTTGCATAATATAATAAACTTCCGCAGTTTTTAAAGCGTGGGGAGTAGAAGTTTCCCCCACATCTACCCGCGCATGGGCTAAACTATAACGTAGATTTAACGGTTGTTTATCGGGATGCAATAACTCGCGCAATCGGGTATGATCACCGGCGATGAATTCCTCACATTCGAGCAGGTTTCTGATTAACATAGTAAAATTAAACCGCGAAGATTGTTTTTATTTTATCATTGAGTCAAAGGCTAAAGACTAATAGCCGTTATCATAGAAATATTCAGCATCGCCAGAATTAACGAATGACTTGGTTAGAACATAGTGTACAGGTAGAAGTGGACGCGCCGATCGATCTGGTTTGGGAGCTATGGTCAGATTTAGAACAAATGCCCCAGTGGATGAAATGGATCGAATCGGTGAAAATTCTCGAGGAGGAGCCAGAGCTTTCCCGTTGGAAGTTAGCCAGTGGTGGTCTAGAATTTACTTGGTTGTCACGGATACTGAAAATTGTCCCCCACCAGATGATTCAATGGGAATCCGTGGACGGGTTGCCTAACCGCGGGGCAATTCGTTTTTATGACCGTCATGGTAGGAGTATTGTGCGACTGACAGCATCCTATGCTATACCCGGTTGGTTAGGAAAATTGATGGATAATCTTTTCCTCGGTCGAGTGGTGGAATCAACTCTGCAAGCAGATCTAGAGCGTTTTCGCCTTTATGCGCTCAATATTGTCAATAATACGCCGCCAAGGTGAGGTAATCACCGGTAATAAGCTGTTGACTATCTAAAGCACTTGTTAAGACTGTCTATGAGTAAGGATAGTGCGAGCATTTGTACTAAAAATTCCCATGCCCAGTTCAAATGCAGTACAGCTTATTGCTGACTACCGACAACCGACTCCCTAAAAGGAAAACTTCCTAAGAATATCCCGATTCAATTCCGCTATCATGGTTGAGGTATTTCTACTCGATTTTATAGAGATAGGCTTCTGGGGTTTCCAGAAGGGAAGTCATCGGGCGATCGAGAGGGGGAGTTTTGACGAGGGTAAAAATTGGAAATAAATCGTTCATTTGGATAGCCATTTTAAATTTCGGCTGGATGTAATAACTACCCGATGGGCAGGCATTGGTGATCTTTAGCTCTCTTTTGGTCATAAAGGTATCGATATAATCGTACTGACCATGCTCTTTTCTTTTGCCTTTCTTGGCTGGATCACAAAGGGTTAAACCGACCGGAATCTGATTGATAATTGCCACTGTATCGGCCACGGATAGGAGCCTTTAGGAACCGTATTTACTGGCAAGATAACGTTGATTGAAATAGAGATTAGTTGCGATAGAATAGCCGATGATAATTGCTAGAACTAGAGCGAGGATCCTGTGGAAAGTCTTAGTAAAGTTTAGATAGGCCAGACTAGAGATCGCCAAGAGGATAGGAGCAAACCAGAGTAAGATTTTACGATGGGAATAAAAATGCTCATCAGGATAATTAGAGGAAGCATAGAGAAAAATTATCCAAGTAATCGCCAAAAAGCCGATCAGTGTTTTATTGCCTCGATATTTTTTGATGACTATGTATAGAGAAATGCCGAAAAAAATAACCGAAACTACGACATTGAAAATCGATATATTGTCATTCAAAAAAAATACTTGATTGCCCAGATAAACCGTTTCCCAAATTGCTTTAAATAGACGAGTGAACAGATTGCTCGATGGTTCACCGCTCGCCCCCTTCGCCGTGAGTGCTCTCACGATTCCCCTCGTATTAGCGAAATTCCGAACGATCTCACTGTGCCAATACATAAATAAGGCGAGATTTGCCGAGAGAATCGATAGAAAAGGCAAAAGACATTTAATAGTATTCTTGCGATTTCGATAAACAAACCATAGACAGGCAATAACAGAAGTCGCTGGGATAATTAACATCGTGGTGGTGTGTAAACTCACCAATATAGCGACAGTAATCCCGAAGAATATCCAAGCTATAGCCTGATAGAGCAGCGGCTTACTCGTTTCCATCTGGAATCGATAGAGTAAAGCAAAAACGAGCAGGAAAAAGGGTATTGGGCTAGGGGCCCAGGAAAAATTATTAATAAAATAGTCCGCATAAATCGTGCTATACCAAAATCCTGCCAAACTGGACAGGAGAAGACGTTTATCTTTTTCTACATTTTCCAAAAGTTGATAAACAAAGTAGATTAAGAGCGGAATCGATAGAAAAGAAAATAGACCATTGGTAAGGACTTGAAATTCGGGAGCGGTACCGAAAATTGTCAGAGGGAACGCTAAATAACCATAGAGGGGAGGAATTACGAATCCATATTTTCCACCCCCCCCGCAGGTCCTAATTGAGGAAAGTTTCCCTTCCACATATCCATCCAAAAGTAACCACCGCTAATCTGATCGGGATCGGGTCCGATATCGAAGGTAACATATTCAAAAATACTGACAATCCTGGTGAAAAAGGCAAAGGCGATCGCTAGAATCCCTAAAATCAGTGCTGTTACTCGGACTTTATTGATTGATTTCCCCATAAGTGTCGGTATTTTTATCCTAAAATTGTCTAGTAGCTTTGCGACCGTATCCCCGAATATTTATCTTGGCATGGTAGCGCAAATTTCTAGTCCTACTCGGTTGGAATTTAGCTTTGCCGCTCAAGATGAGGTATAACCTGATTTAGCATCGCTGGCTGACGGACGAGTCCCGAAAACCAAAACCTCGTACCTCACCATTAGGACAACTGCCATAAGATTCAAGGGACTGTTTAACTATAAACTGCGTACACCCCCTCAACAAAAATTTTTTTAGACAAATCTTGTCCAAGATTGGGAACCCCGTGTTAAACTGCCTCGATAAGATGATGTCACTCTCAAGACCATTCACTATATAATCCAATGGTAATACAATCGGTCAGTTTAACAGTTAAGGACTATAAGTCTAATATTCCCGTGGCCATCTTGTGTGGTGGCAAAGGAACCCGACTGCGGGAAGAAACCGAATTTCGACCTAAGCCGATGATTGCCATCGGAAATCGACCGATTATTTGGCATATCATGAAAACTTATGCCCAATATGGGTTAACTGACTTTATGCTCTGTCTAGGGTACAAAGGGGAAATAATCCGGGACTATTTCTTTAACTATGATTGGAATCAAAGTGATGTCCTCTTAGAGTTAGGCAATAAAAAAGTGACCAAACTCGATAGTGGACACCAGGAGGAAGACTGGCGTATTTGGTTAATTGATACGGGACCCGAAACCATGACGGGAGGCCGTCTTAAACGTCTCACCCCTTACATAGAGAGAAGTGGAAGCGAGATCTTTTTGGCCACCTATGGGGACGGGGTTTGTGATGTGAATATTGCGGATCTGTTGGATTTCCATTACTCCCATGGGAAATTAGCCACGATGACGGCGGTTCGTCCTTCTTCTCGCTTTGGCGAGTTAATCATTGAGGGTAATTTAGTCACTCAGTTCCAAGAAAAGCCCCAAACGGCTGAAGGATGGATTAATGGGGGGTATTTTGTCTTAAATCGCAAGGTTTTGGATTTAATTGAGGGGGATGCGACGACTTTTGAAGCACAGCCCCTAAGAACCCTGGCTGCCTTGGGAGAACTCGCCGTCTATAAGCATGAAGGGTTTTGGCAGTGTATGGATACTTACCGAGAAATGGAAATGCTCAATCACCTTTATGACACTGGACAAGCTAGATGGAAAATATGGTAAAGAAAGCATTTTGGCCGGGCAAAAAAGTCTTTATTACTGGTCATACGGGCTTTAAGGGGTCTTGGCTGGGGTTTTGGTTACTCCATCTAGGAGCAGAGGTAAAAGGCCTCAGTTTAGCTCCCAATACCACCCCCGCCTTATTTGACCAATTAGACTTAGCTCAAAACCTGAGTCACCATATAGGAGATATTCGAGAGCCTGAGTTAGTGACTCGTTTAATCGCTTCATGGCAACCGGATGTAGTCTTTCATTTAGCGGCACAACCCCTAGTGCGGCTTTCTTATCTTGAGTCGGTGGAAACGTGGAACACAAATGTTATGGGGACTATTCACGTTTTAGAGGCCCTCAAAAGCCTGACTCATCCCTGTGCCGCCGTGTTTATTACTAGCGATAAGTGCTATGAGAATCGGGAATGGGTCTATGGTTATCGGGAAAATGACCCCTTAGGGGGTTACGATCCCTATAGTTCTAGCAAAGCTGGGGCGGAATTGGCGATCGCATCTTGGCGCAGTTCCTTCTTTAAAACCCCTCAAACCCCCATCGGCATTGCCAGCGCCAGGGCCGGAAATGTCATCGGTGGCGGAGATTGGTCCCTAGACCGGATTGTACCCGATGCCATGCGGGCCTTGATGAAGTCGGAACCAATTCCGGTGCGGAACCCTCTAGCGACTCGCCCTTGGCAGCACGTTTTAGAGCCTTTAGGGGGCTATTTACGGTTAGCTGAGTCTATTTATGAGCAGTTGATGACGGCTAACTGGCAGCAAGACAGCCGGGGGTTATATGGGGCGTTTAATTTCGGTCCGTCTCTGACTTCTAATCGCCCGGTTAAAGAGTTAGTTGAGTCTATTCTACAACTTTGGCCAGGGACTTGGCTCGATCAAAGTGATCCGAATGCTGTTCATGAGGCTAAATTGCTTAATCTAGTCACAGATAAGGCTTTTCATACCCTAAAATGGCAACCAGTCTGGGATTTTCGGCAAACCCTCAAGGAAACCGTGACATGGTACTATCAAGCGGCTCAAATGGACTCTGAAGATAAAGCACAATTCCAAGACCTTACCCGCCAACAAATCGAATATTATCAAAGTTGTTTGATCGATTAGCGAATTCAAGGCTGATAATAGTGCAAATTAAGTGATAATTAAGTTCAAATTTCTCCCCTGAAAGGAAATTAACCATGACTCAATCTATTTCTCCCCCCAATACCAATACTGAAACAGAACTGCGAGAGCAAGTCTTTCAAGCCGTACAAGAATACTATAAGCACAAATTCCAACCCCGGGCTTTTGTGGCGGGGCAGACCTATATTCCGGCATCGGGTAAAGTATTTGATCAGCAAGAATTAGTCAAATTAGTGGATTCTTCCCTAGATTTTTGGTTAACGACGGGCAGATACGCGGCAGAATTTGAGGAACGTTTTGCCCAGTGGATGGGGGTAAAACATTGTTTATTAGTCAATTCGGGTTCTTCAGCCAATTTAGTGGCTTTAAGTGCCTTAACTTCCCCTAAACTGGGGGAAAAACAACTTAAACCGGGGGATGAAGTCATTACCGTCGCCGCAGGTTTCCCGACTACAGTTAATCCCATCTTTCAAAATCAGCTAATTCCCGTCTTTTTAGACGTTAAATTACCCGGTTATGACCTCGACATCGAGCAACTGGAATCGGCCTTGTCAGAGAAGACTAAAGCGATTATGATTGCTCATACCCTGGGAAATCCCTTTAATTTAGAAGCGGTGATGGCTTTTGCCGAAAAACATGACCTCTGGGTGGTTGAGGATAACTGTGATGCGGTGGGAAGTCTTTATAAAGGGCAAAAAACTGGCACCTTTGGGCATTTAGCAACGGTTAGCTTTTATCCTGCTCATCACATGACTATGGGAGAAGGGGGCGCCGTTTTAACCAGCGATACCCGCTTGAAAAAGATTGTCGAGTCATTCCGTGACTGGGGGAGAGATTGTTGGTGTCCTCCGGGGGTAGATAATACCTGTAATAAGCGCTTCGGTTGGCAGTTAGGAGATTTGCCCTTTGGCTATGACCATAAGTACACCTATTCTCATGTGGGTTATAACCTAAAGATGACCGATATGCAAGCCGCCGTCGGGGTAGCGCAACTGGATAAATTGCCCGGATTTATCAAAAAGCGTCGGGAAAATTTCGACTTTTTGCATCAAAAGTTACAGGAGCTTCAAGATGTTTTAATTCTGCCTGAAGCCAGCCCCGATTCTGAACCGAGTTGGTTCGGGTTTCCGATTTTTGTAAAGGAAAATGCGCCTTTTAGCCGCAATGATTTAGTTAAGCATTTGGAGGAAAAACGCATCGGCACAAGGCTATTATTTGGAGGAAATTTATTGCGACAACCTCTTTATAAGGGGTTAAATTATCGAGTTATTGGGGATTTAAGTAATGCCGATAAAATCATGAGTAGTGTTTTTTGGCTGGGCATTTATCCCGGATTAACCGAGGAGATGTTAACCTATGTAGCAACGACTATCCGAGAATTTTGTCATGGCCAATAAAATTCCCCAACTTTTGGGACAAAATTTCAGGTTAAGGAAAATATGGCGGCTCTTCTCGTTTCTGTGTGGAAGGAAGAAGAATAGGGATAATTTTACAGAAGTATAATCTTCAAAGTCTTGCTAGGCAAGACTTCTAGGAATGGTGCGCCCTGATTATTACAGAAAGTCGAGAAGACCCAAAATATGAAAGTATTGATTACCGGTGCAAGTGGTTTTGTTGGTTCCCATGTAGCAAGGCTTCTAATAGCCGAAGGGTGTGAGGTACACGCACTTGTGCGAGAAAACGGCGAACAATGGCGAATTCAAGATATTCTCCCATCACTACATTTATGGCAATCTGACTTAGTAGCATTTGAAACAGTGAATGCTTATTTACAGAAAATCAAGCCCGAATTGTGTATTCACTTAGCTTGGTATGTTGGGTCAGGAAAACAACTAAATTCTCGGGAAAACTTGAATTCATTCCAGGCAAGTCTCAATTTATTCTCTCAACTAGCTGAAGTAGGTTGTAAGCGGTTTGTGGGTATAGGGACTTGTTTTGAGTATGATTTCAATCTAGGATATTTTTCTGAATCAAGTCCGACAAAACCCATCACCTTATATGCAGCGACCAAGGTGGCACTATTCACTATTTTACAACAACTAGCCCAGAGCGCCGAAGTAGAGTTAACATGGGTTCGTTTGTTTTATCAGTATGGTCCAATGGAGGATGAGCGACGGTTAATTCCGTCGGTTATTTGTTCACTGCTGCGGGATGAAGTGGTAAAAACAACTAAAGGTGAACAAGTTCTGGATTTCCTTCATGTTGAGGATATAGCATCAGCAATTTGGGCAGTTGCGAAGAGCAACGTTTCAGGTGTAGTTAATGTTGGTTCTGGTCAACCTGTAACCGTTGGACAAATAGCACTTGAACTTGGTAATTTATTAGGTAAACCTGATTTAATTCATCTGGGTGCTTTACCTTACCGTCCCAATGATCCCATGTTTATTTGTGCTAATAATGAGTTGCTTAGAAAAAAGACCGATTGGACACCTAAATATAATTTAACGACGGGATTAAAAAATACAATTGAATGGTATAAAGACCATTTAAACATAAATAAAATTGAGGAAATTTAAGATGAGTAAAAAATTAATTAGTGTTGTTACTCCTTGCTACAATGAACAAGATAATGTTGAGTTTTCATATACTGAGGTCAAAGAGATTTTTGCAAGATTAGAAAAATATGAATACGAGCATATTTTTATCGATAATGACTCTCAAGATAAAACAGTCAGTATATTAGAGCAAATCTCTCAAAGCGACTCTAGAGTCAAAATTATCATTAACGCTAGGAATTTTGGCTTTGTTCGTTCTACCTATTACGGCCTCTTACAAGGAACTGGAGATGCGGTTATTTTAGTCTTCGCCGATTGTCAAGATCCTCCCGAACTAATCGTCGATTTTTTAGAAAAATGGGAGGAAGGCTATCAAGTTGTTAAAGGAATTAAAAGATCTAGTCAAGAGAACTATTTGGTCTATAGTGTGAGAAGATTTTATTATTTTTTAGTTAGAACCCTATCAGAAGAGATTGACTTAACTTCTAATTTTACCGGCTTCGGTTTATATGATCACAAAGTGATAGAAGCATTGCGTTTGATCGATGATCCTTATCCCTACTTAAAGGGTCTTATTTCAGAAGTCGGTTTTAAGAGTGCTAAAATCGAGTATCATCAGAAAGTCCGAAAACGAGGTAAGAGTAGTTTTAATTTTTATCGAATGTACGATCTGGCAATGCTGGGCATCACTACCTATTCTAATTTTCCGCTAAGATTGGCGACAATGATCGGGTTCGCTCTATCTCTAGTGAGTTTTCTGGTCGGTCTGGTGACTTTGATTTTGAAGCTTCTGTTTTGGAACCTTTTCCCCATAGGAATAGCGGCGATCATTATCGGATTGTTTCTTTTTTCTTCTGTACAGTTATTTTTTATAGGTATTTTAGGAGAATACATTGGTTTGATAAATAGACGAAGCTTAAAAAGACCTCTAGTGGTAGAGAGAGCGCGAGTCAACTTTGATTAAGAGTTACCTAGCGATGTTCTTTAATCCAAATTGTAAAAGACAATAAATAAAGAGGAAAATAAAATGTATCAAATGAACAAAAATATGATCGATCAATGGCTTAAAGGAGTAGGAGCGTTCCTACTTATTTTTATTGATGTAAATTATCTTCTTACCACAAGATTTGAGAGCTTGAAAGGAAATGAAAGTTATGAAGCAATGTGGTATCTATTGGTTTTAACTTCAATTGTTGTTTTACCTATATTCTTGGGTAAAGTTTTGAACTATTCAAGTTCTATTTTATCAAAAATAATCAATAATTGGCAAGTCACAAATCAAAGTCGTAATCTTGAGTTTTTATTTTCGTGGGGACTTGGTCTTGTTTTCAACACGATAGCAATTCAAAGAATCTTTACCCAAGGATCTGGTCAAAGTCTCGGGTTATATATCATACCCGAGATGTCATCCAACTCAGATAAGCTGACAACTTATTTATCAAGCTTGAATTTTTCGTTGCTAATTCCAGTTGCATTAATTTTAACAGTTATTTTCTTTTTTCTATTACATTTATTTTCCCTTCGTAAATTTGTGAGAACATTATTGATTGAAAATATAGTTTTTATTGGAGTTTTAGTGACGGTGACATCAGTTGCTTGGAGTCTGGTTTATACTGATACATCGAACTACCATTTTAATGTGGTTCTCTTCCCATTAGCTGCCATTAATGGTGATTCCCCTTTTATTCCCCTTGTTGACGATGGATTTAAAAGTTTATATGGTGGATATTATCTTTGGCTTGGTCTACTATCACGATTAATGGGAAATAGTCTATTGTCTATTAAAATTGTTGTATGTAGTTTGATTGCTCTTCAGATTATTCTTTACTATTTAATAGCTAAGGCTATCTGCAAAAATCCATTGATCAGAATTTTGGTATTTATTAGCTGCCTATTTTGGAGTTATTTTTATGGAAAGGTAGTAAGCCAAGATTTATACTTTCAATATTTTCCTTTAAGAACTTTATTTCCTTGTCTTTTGCTGGTTACTTTGTTGTATATATCTGAAAAAAAGTTTTTTGATAAAGTTACTTTTTCTACGGGATTTTTAATAATTAACTTACGAGATTTGCTCCTAGATTTTCTAGTGGCAATGGCTCTATTAAGTAATCTTGATTCTGGTATCTCTGTCTTGATCATGTACTTCTTTATTTACATTTGGAACGAGTTGAAATTAGATGGTTTTAGCGCAAAAAACATGATTAAAAAATTAACGGGATTTAGTATAAATTTTGTAATTATCATTCTCGTAATTATTTTTGGCTTTAGAATTATTGCTGGAGAATTTATCAATTTTTATAACTATACGAGTTCTATTCTTAAATTTGGCTCTGGCTTTCTAGGTTTGCCTTTTCCAGATAATATATGGATGATATTTATGGTTGTTTACGGTTTTAACGTCATACAATCTTTTCAGAGTTCCATTGAGGATAAAAACGCTAAGTATCGTTTTGTAATTGCTATCTGGGGAATAGTTAGCCTCTTGTATTTTGTCAATAGAAGTCATCCTTGGAATTTGATATCTGTATCACTTCCCTTCTTTCTTTCCTATGGTTGTTTGATTGATTATGCCTTTAGTTCTTATCGAAAAAAAATGTCTGAATCTGACCCAGAATTGATGGAGAATAAAATGGAATTTAGGGAATTTTTGCCAATCCTATTGCCCAATTCTTTTGATTTATTAAGACTCTCCCTGATCAGTGTATTAATCATGCCTTTTATTATTATGTCCCTAATCGCTTGTGTAAAATTTATACCCGCAACGATATCCAATTTCCAATTCCCTAAAAGCTATTCGCAAATGTCTGCTTTAGCCAGCTTGTCTGAGAGAGTAGATACATTAGAAAAGCAATTAAACCGACCATCAATTCTCCTTTCAGGTTTATTTGAATCCTATTATTATCTTCACAAAAACAGAAAAGTATTGTTCTATCCCGAGATAGCTTCTATTTTCCCTGGGGACAATTCTTTTCAGTCCCGTTTTATTGATGCTCTCAAGAAATTCAATCCAATTGTCACCCTATGTCCCATAAATGTACCTTTCATAAAAGAAAATCTTTATGGCACTTTTTTACAATTACTCTATGAGAATAATTACAAACTTGTAGAGTCAGGGAAAAACATAGATGACCCTATCCTGAGAAATTGTAATATTTACATAAAAGATTAGAACTGTAATAAAGTGAGAGAATCTTGACAAAATCATATAACCTAAAACGAGCCGAGTGCTTGGCAGCACAATTGCGATCGCAATTATGTTGACATTGATGATGGTTTATGATAGGAAAGTGGCATCAGTTGTTCACCCCAACCTAACCAATGGCTCAAGAAACCCTCCTAATTGCAGCTAACCCACAAGGGATCAAGCTACCACCGACCCAAGATGAGCTACCTTCTGATGATGGTATTCCCATGGAAACCCAGCGACACGGACTGCAAATGCAGTTATTAGTTAGACCTCTCTCCTGGTGGTTAAAAACCCAGGGACGGGAAGCGTTTGTCGGAGGCAATATGTTTGTTTACTTTAGCCCCAATCAAGTGCGGAACGAAGATTATCGCGGACCTGATGTATTTGTCGTTGTGGACGTGCCTCGAAAAGAAAGGAAAAGCTGGGTCGTCTGGGAAGAAGAAAAAGCTCCTGATGTGGTGATTGAGTTGCTCTCTGAAAGTACAGCGAAAAAAGATAAAGAAGAGAAAAAGCTCATCTATCAGAATCGCTTACGGGTGACAGAATACTTTTGGTATGATCCCTTCGACCCAGAAGATTTAGCGGGACATCGCTTAGAAGGGGGTGTTTATAAATCTTTAAACCCAGATGCTCAAGGCAGGTTCAGCAGCAAAATATTAGGGCTGGTGTTAGTGCGGTGGCAGGGAATTTATGGGGATGAACAAGAGCCGATTACTTGGCTACGTTGGGCAACAGCAGAGGGGCAATTGCTCCCCACCATAGAGGAGTTGGCCGAGCAGGAAAAGCAACGAGCCGAACGCTTGGCAGCAAAATTAAGAGCGCTAGGAGTTGAAGTTGATGATAGTGTATGAAATAATTGCAGGCATTGTCCACCTACAGGTCTATTTTATAATTAATTTAATGCACCTACTTAGTCGTGGACAGTTTATGAGAGCTTATTAAATATAGGAAGGACTGTTTACGACAATGACACCATCTACAATTAATTTGTTCAAAAAATCACCGCCAATCACCTGGGAAAAACTGCCAGATGATTTTATTCTACCTGACGAACCTGTGGACAACAACTTGCAACCCCTATTAGCAGCAGCTTTACGAGAATCGTTAGAATTAGCAGGACTAATTCTAGAATCGATGCTAATTGCCTCTAATTTTGGCTTGTGTGCCACC
>NZ_JADBTB010000224.1:0-48276 GCF_020246405.1 Microcystis sp. M083S1 | reverse complement strand
CGCTTCCAGAGCGAAAAACTGGCTTGTTCGGGGTTTCCTCCTTGGTAGAGTTCCTGTTTGGCTACAGGATTTTTCCCCACACCCTACCCCCTACACCCTACCCCCTGTCCACACTTCAAGCTGGTTGTCACCCCTTCAGGAATCTGGCATACTGCCCCAAGGGAAAGACCGGGGATTTTTGCCAGAGCTATAGAGAAATGGAATGCTAGAATAAATAGAATTTATCAATTAACTCCTACATGGTCGTTTCCTCGCAACTGCCGAGTTATCAAGATGTTTTAGTGGTGGGATCGGGAGCGGCGGGATTGTATGCCGCACTGTGTTTACCCCCTAACTTAAAGGTGGGTTTAATTACCAAAGAAGATTTAAAAACCGGGGCTAGTGATTGGGCGCAGGGAGGAATTGCGGCGGCCACGTCCCCGGCAGATTCCCCCGTTTTCCATTTAGAAGATACCCTGAAGGCCGGAGCGGGCTTATGTGATCGCTATGCCGTCCAGTTTTTAGTTGAGAAGGCCCCCCAAGCGATCGCTGATTTGCTGCGGTTAGGAGTTAGTTTTGATCGCTCTGGAGACGACTTAGCCCGCACTCTTGAGGCTGCCCATTCCAGGGCCAGGGTGCTACACGCAGCCGATCGCACTGGGAGAGCGATCATCAGTACCCTGATGGAAAAAGTGACCGAGCGCTCCAATATTACCATTATTCCCCAAGCGATTGCGCTGAAACTCTGGCTTGACCCGGAAAGGCAACGCTGTCAAGGTATTTGTTTACTCCATCAAGATCATCTCTGTTGGCTGCGAGCGCAAGCAGTCATTCTGGCTACGGGAGGCGGCGGTCAAGTCTACGCCCAAACTACCAATCCCGCCGTTAGCACCGGGGATGGAGTCGCCCTGGCTTGGCGTGCTGGGGCAGTGATTCGCGACCCAGAATTTTTTCAGTTTCACCCCACCGCCTTGACTGTGCCGGGGGCTCCGCGGTTTTTAATTAGTGAAGCGGTGCGCGGCGAAGGAGCGCATTTAATTGATGCCCAGGGGCGGCGTTTTGCCTTCGATTATCATCCGGCCGGAGAATTGGCCCCCCGGGATGTGGTGAGTCGGGCGATTTTTAGCCATTTGCAAAAAACCTCCGACGATCCCGCCCATGCCAAAGTATATCTAGATTTAAGACCGATCGAACCGGAGCGTCTGCGTTATCGTTTCCCCAATATTATCCGCATCTGTCAAAAATGGGGCATTAATGTGTTTGAAGATGTGATTCCCGTCGCCCCCGCCGCTCACTATTGGATGGGGGGGGTGGCCACCGATTTAAACGCCCGCACTTCTCTACCCGGTTTGTATGCGATCGGCGAAGCCGCTAGTACAGGTGTTCATGGAGCCAATCGTTTAGCCAGTAATTCTCTCTTGGAATGTATTGTCTTTGCGGCAAGTTTAGTTGAAATAGGTCTAGAGCCGGAAAACTTTCGTGGGGAAAGACCAGAAAAACCCTTAGAAATTGCGGAAAACTGGCAGGAAGAACAGGAAGACTGGCAAAAAGTACGGAAAGAATTACCGATTTTAATGTGGGAAAATGCGGGAATTTGCCGATTTCAAAATGAGTTAGAAATTGCTATCCTACGGGTGCAACAGTGGAAACAACAGTTACAATCCTTAAAGATGGGCCAATTTCTCCAGAATCTTCTCCCCGACAAAGGACAATTATTTTTGTGTCCTTCGGTGCAGTTAGAAATAAGAATAGCGATCGAGACATTAAATCTTCTAGATA
The DNA here is from genome assembly GCF_020246405.1 of Microcystis sp. M083S1. NCBI lineage: Bacteria > Bacillati > Cyanobacteriota > Cyanophyceae > Chroococcales > Microcystaceae > Microcystis > Microcystis sp. M083S1. The sequence continues at coordinate 46,518 of NZ_JADBTB010000224.1, read as the reverse complement.
TCGCCGACTTAATTCTGGAAAGTGCCTTATTACGAGCAGAAAGCCGAGGCGGTCACTATCGGGGCGATTATCCAGAAACTGTAGCTAATTGGCAATTCCACACGACTATTCAGGGTCGAACATGGCGCAAAACTCCTGTGCAAGCTTAATTAAGCCAGTTTTTCACAGATAATCCCTGAGCGCTAAACAGCCCTACTATTCGCCCCACGCTCACCGGAGGGTTTTCCCCAATCACCAGCGTCCATGACTTATATCTGGAGTTGAGTGCTTTTGATTTATGGCTTTTAGGCTATCATACTTTTACCCTCCCCCCCCTAAACTATCACATCAACTCTATGATAAAACCCAATTTCCTATTGTTGTTAGCTATCAGTGTCAGCAGTTGGGGTCATGATTTTCAGGCTGTACCCAAGGCTAACGCTCAAACTCCACCTAGGTTAGAGCAACCCCAGACTGTCGCCACTTACGATCAGTTGATGAAAGCTGGTTACGAAGCCACAGCCCAAAAAAATTACCAACTCGCCCTGGAAAAATTTCAACAAGCTCTGGCACAACGTCCGAACGATACCTCTGCTCAAAATGCGATTGCTGATACGCAGAAGTATCTAGGTCAAACCGGCACGGTTGCCAACACTGCCGCCAAAAATGAGAATTTGTCAATACCATTAATTGCTGGCTCGGCCCTGTTATCCATCGCTTTATTGGCAGCTTTACTATCGCTTTTCTTTCAATACCGTCCCAAGAACAAAGCCTCAAAACGCCGCAAAAAAACCACTTACGTCAATCCTAAAAACCCACTCAACAAATTTTTTGAGGGCAATGGCAATTCCTTCGGTGCGGACACCAAAACCAGCAGTGAGATTAATGACAATTGGGAGGATGATTTCGCGTCTTCTTTGCCCGTACAAGCTACCTCCCGCATCCCGAACGCAGACTTAATCCTGAGTTTAATTGAAAGTCTCCGCGATGACGATCCCCGTACCCGTAGAAGGGCGGTTTGGAAACTGGCACAGATGTCCGATTCTAGGGCAATGCAGCCTTTAGTCGATAGCATGGTGGATGGGGATTCCTACGAACGCAGTTTAACCCTAGAAGCCCTCGCCCAAATCTGTACCCGCTCCCTGCGTCCGATGAACCAAGCTTTGGCTATCTCTCTCCAGGATAAAAATCCCCAGGTGCGGAAAAATGCTATTCGGGATTTAACCAGACTCTACGATGTCATGTCTCAGATCAGTCAATTAATTTGTCATGCCCTCGATGATCCCGATGAGGAAGTGCAAGAAACAGCACGCTGGGCAATTAGACAGTTAAATCTGCAATTAGCTCCCCGTTTAGATATTGCTCCCCTAGAAACTACTGGTGAACCAGAAGATGACGATGTACAGGATACTTCCTTCACCGACACCACACCGACCTTCACCGAAACTACACCCAACTGAGGTGCAAAATTGAGTCGAAAACTGTTATTTATCTCCACCCCCGTGGGATTTTTGGGATCGGGGGGCGGCGGTGGCGTAGAATTAACTATTTATAATCTCGCTCGCACTCTGACTAAGCAAGGCTATCTGGTGCGGGTAGTGGCTCCAGAGGCCTCGCAATTGCAGGATATACCCTTGATCACGATAGCGGGCAATGCCCAGATTTCCGCCCAAAGTCAGGGCCGGGAAGCCCCGATTTTAATGCCGGAAAATGCCGTTTTGGCCAATATGTGGCACTACGCTCAACAAGTACAAAGTCAGTACGATTTAATTGTCAATTTTGCCTACGATTGGCTCCCTTTTTATCTCACTCCTTTTTTTGCCACTCCCGTCGCCCATTTAGTCAGCATGGCTTCCGTTTCTTTGGCGATGGATCATATTATTGAAAAAACCTACAGCAATTTTCCCCATTTACTCGCTTTTCACACCGTCACCCAAGCAGCAACTTTCTCAATATCTCCCCCCTATCGCTGTTTGGCTAATGGTTTAGACGTATCTTTGTATCAGTTTCGGGCCGCTCCCTCCCCCTGTCTAGCCTGGGTGGGACGGATTGCCCCGGAAAAAGCTTTAGAAGATGCGATCGCCGCTTGTCAACGGTTGGGTGTGCCTTTACGCGTTTTCGGTCATATTTCCGATCCTCTCTACTGGCAAAATTTACAGGATACCTATAGTTTCGATTTAGTCGATTATCGCGGGTTTTTGCCCACTGGGAGCCTACAAAAAGAGCTAGGCGACTGTTTTGGCCTGTTGATGACCCCGCGCTGGGTTGAGGCTTTTGGTAACGTGGCTATTGAAGCTTTAGCCTGTGGTGTTCCCGTAGTTGCCTATCGTCGCGGTGGTCCGGTAGAAATTATTGAAGATGGAAAAACTGGTTTTTTAGTTGAACCCGATAGTATCGAGGGATTAGTTACAGGAATTAAAAATTTAGACCGGATCGATCGATATTCTTGTCGTGCAGTAGTCGAGCAAAAATATTCCCTAGAAGCTTTAGGAAATCGAGCTATTAATTGGTTTGAAGAAATTTTTGCTCGCAGTCAAAAATAAATAGGCTCTCTTGGTTTAGTCCGGTTAAATCTTTATCCCAGAAGGGTTCGGGATCAACCACAGAGCCACAAAGAACACAAAGATTGATCGATCCTATGATAAGTTATACCATTTCTCTAAATGAAAACTACACATCGAATTTAAGTCACCCTTTTTAAGGGGGATTTAGGGGGATTAAACTTCTGTAGTCAGACTTTGGAGAATTGGTATTAAACTTATCACACAGAACCTAGAAGAGCCAAAAACGCCTACCTCAAACTAATGGGTAGGCGTAGTTTATCGATTACTCTACCTAAACTTTCTGTAAAACTTTGGCATAGACAAAATCAGCCAACTGTGTACCCGACCAGAAACCGTGGTCACCGTCCCATTGAAAGTGAACCCCCAGATAAACACGGCTGCGTCCATTTTCCAAAGCCGCCGAACTAAAACTATTATAGGTGCGTTTAATCCCCTCGGCGTTAGGATCGTCCGTGTCGGCGGTAAAAGTGACGTTATCAGTACCAAAGAAATTACGCATAATCCCAGCGTGGGCCGCCCCAAAAGTGGCATGACCAGAAACATAGGCAGGGAAAGCGGGACTAAAACGCTGACCGGCGGTATTAATTGATAGGGGTTGCCAATTGGGATCAGCTTCGGTTAAAAAATTACCATCTTGATCGGCCAGACGGATCGCTGTTTCCGGTCGCCAGAGATTAATCGGCAGCCGGTACTTAGCATCCCACGCCACAATAGCGGCATCACCCATGACTAAACCCACTAGAGCAAATAAACGCGCTGTTTCCAGTAGAGATAAATTTCTTTGTTGGGCAACAATTTGGGTAATGCGGAACAGATGGCCGGGGGGTTTATAGGTTCCATCCACATCATTCGCCCAGAAAAAGGCAATTCTAGTCTGTGCAGCAGTACGCGCAGAGGAATTGGCCGCCCCTAACAGTTTGACTTCGTTAAACTGGGCCGCATATTCAGGACTACGGAGAAGGTCGATTTTATTAGCATAGTTACCCGGAAAGGGCGCCCGAAATTGACGACCAGAAGTCATGACAAAGGGAGTCACGTCCGGCCATTGGGGGGCAACCGCATCCCCAGATCCTGTCGGTCGCCAATCCCCCGGCTGATTACCCGGTTTATACAGGGGAGGTTGGTCAGAACCGTCATTCTGACGCAGGGTGAGAATGGAATCGGCCACGGCCTGCCCAAAGGTTTTACCTTTGGTATCGGCATCGGACATCTTAACCACGTTTAATCTTTGCAGGGATGTATCCAAAGCAGTATTAAAAGTCATGGTCAGATTGACATAAATTCGGCTAAGAATACGATGGGCCGCATAAACCGCCGCTATTTCAGGAGAAGTACCGGGATCAGGCTTTAACTTTAAATTGCTAGGATAGGGACTGTATAAATTCCCCGAAAGGGCATTAATGGCGTTAAACATCGCCACCTGTAACATCGCCCCCGCCCGGGCAATCGGTGTCGGACCGCCACCAATTTTCCGAATAGTTTCTAAAAAAACGTCATTCCACTCGATAATTACGTTCATATCGTTACCTCCTTTAATATCGCAACTTTGACTTAACAGCCCCAGTCTATTGGATAAGTTCAACAGTAACCATAGAAGTTTAGGCTGTTAACAAGAAGTTAAGTGACGTAAATCCCACTTTAAAGCACTGGCAATTTGTCAACTACTTTTTACAAAAATTAACTATTGCAGTTATTACTTATCAGATTTGACTGTTCAGTTCACTGATGACTGTTGACTGATAACCGAAAAACCTACCACTTGCCACTTTTCTAGAGCGATTTAGTCTGATTGACGATTCGATCGTAAAATAGCAACAGATCAAGAGAGTACAGGTCAAATATGCCGAAATTTGTTGTCTGGGGTAGTTATTGTGAAAACGTGCTGGAAAAACGCGCACCCTATCGTCAAGCGCATCTAGAGGGATTAAATCAACAGAAAGAACGGGGAATTCTCGTTACTATCGGACCAACGGCAGATTTAAGCCAAGTTTTCGCAATTTATCAGGCAGCCAGCGAGTCAGAAGTGCGAGAATTAATCGAAGCGGATACCTACTGGCAAAATGGCATCTGGACAGAGTACCAAGTCAAGGAATGGATTCAAGCCATTTAAGGGGACTATCAGCTATATTTTTCTATAAGGGTGTTGTCATAAAATTTTCCAACTACGCAACTAATCAAACTCATCTCCGGTCAAGTCTGAGGATATTGTCAAGGATAAACCGGAGTTATCCCTTATCGATTCAAGCTGACAGCTGATAGCTTGCCTACTTTTTGCTTATCGCCATGGTTTACATCAAAAAGGTCGAACTCTCACACTTCAAATCCTTCGGGGGAACGACTCCCATCCCCTTTTTACCGGGGTTTACGGTGGTTTCTGGTCCAAATGGTTCGGGAAAGTCGAATATCCTCGACGCATTGCTATTTTGCTTGGGATTAGCTACTTCCAAGGGAATGCGGGCCGAAAGATTACCGGATTTAGTCAATCATAGCTATAACAGTCAACGTCATAGCACCGAAGCGAGCGTTTCGGTGACTTTTGATGTTAGCGATATTCCCGACGCAACCGATAGGGATTGGACGGTTTCCCGACGCTTAAAAGTGGCTAAGGGTGGCAGCTATACTTCTACCTACTATATCAATGGGGAAACCTGTACGGTTAGCGAACTTCACGACCAATTAAACCGTTTACGCATCTATCCCGAAGGGTATAACGTGGTGTTACAGGGGGACGTAACCCGAATTATCAGCATGAATGCCAAGGAAAGACGGGAAATTATCGACGAATTGGCAGGAGTAGCCGAATTTGACCGCAAAATTGAGAAAACTAAGGAGAATATCGATTCGGTTAAAGAAAGGGAAGAACGCTGCCAAATTATTGCCACAGAATTGCAAAAATCTCTGGAGAAATTAGCACTCGATCGCATTAAAGCCGAAAAATACCAAAAACTCAAGGCCCAAGTCCAAGAAAAACAACAATGGGAAATTGTCCTGCATTGGCAAAATCTCCAGCAGCGCTGCCAGCAAGTACAAGGACAAATTCAAGCTGGGGAAAGGGAAAAACAGGTTTTAACCGAGAATATCGCCAATTTATCCGAACAAATCGCCCAAAATAGTCAAGAATTAGAGAAACTCAATCAACAGGTTAAAGCTTTTGGGGAAGATGAACACCTGTCCCTAACTTCCCGATTAGCGAGTCAACAGGCCAAACGACAACAACAGCAACAACGACAAAAAGAGTTAGAAAACCTTGAAAAAGAGTCTCAGGCACAGAAAACCAGACTTTTAGAGGAAATTAATCGCTATAATCTCGAATTAAATCAGATTACTGCCCAAAAAAGCCGTTTAGAAACTGAAATTTTACCCAATCTCCTACTGACAACCCAAACCGCAAGGGAAACCCTAGAAAACCATCGTCTGCAAGCAAGTAGTCTCGCAGAAGCGTCAGAAGCTTGGGTAAAAGAACAAAGTGACCTTTCCCGCAATATTACCCGTCTTCAGGAACAATTAAACCCCTACCGTAGCCAACGGGCCCAATTGACCGAAAGATGCGATCGATTGCAAACTAATATAGTAGAAGCTGGTCAACGTCTGCAAGAATTAGAGCAAGTCATTAGCACAAAAACAGAAGAAAGTCAAGAAATATTACAAAAAATTAATCAATCGGAACCCGATATCCAAAATTTAGCCCAAAAACTCACCATTGCCGAACAAAATCGCGTTATCAGTCAGGACACCCAAAAACGTCTGCTAAAAGAACAACGGGACAAACAGAGGGAATTAGATAAACTGGAAGCGACCAAGCAAGCGCAACAGGAGGCCCAGGGAACCTATGCCACTCAAATATTATTACAGTCAGATTTGCCCGGAATCTGCGGATTAGTGGCACAATTGGGGGAAGTAGAGGAACGTTATCAAATTGCTCTGGAAATCGCCGCCGGAGGTCGTTTAGGTCATGTAGTCGTCCAAGATGATAGCGTCGCGGCTGCCGGAATTGCCTTACTAAAACAGCGTCGCATCGGTAGGGCCACTTTTTTACCCCTGAATAAAATTCGTCCTCCCCGTCCCCAGGATATTTCCTCTCTGCGTCATGCGCGGGGTTATCTGGATTTAGCGGTGAATTTAGTTAAGTTTCAACCCCAGTATCGGGAGGTTTTTAACTATATTTTTGGCAGTACCGTGGTTTTCGAGGATATAGATTCTGCCCGTTATTATATCAATCAATATCGCATCGTTACTTTGGATGGCGAGTTATTAGAGATGACTGGCGCTATGACCGGAGGCAGCCAACCGACGCGATCGGGGCTGCGTTTTGGTAAAATTTCTGCCAAGGAGTCTAGTGAAGCGGAATCTCTACGGGAAAGATTAGCAGAAATCGATCGCATTCTTACCCGCAACGAAGAAAAAATTACTCAAGTTAATAATCTTATCAGTCAGTTAACCCAACAGTTAACCGAAACCCGTCAAAGTCATCGGGAAAATCAATTATCTCTACAACAATTAAGCAAGGATTTACAACGTTTAACCACAGAAAAAGAGGATTTAAACCGTCAATTATCGGGCCAGCAAGAGGAAATTACTATTTCTCGTCAACGGTTAGAAGTATTAACCAGAGAAATTCCTGATTTAGAGTTATCTTTACAGGAAGAACAGGAGAAATTAACTGCTTTAGAGGCCAATCATACCCATAGCGAATGGCAACAGGTACAGGGAATAATTCGCGCTCAAGAATTGGAGTTAAAAACCCAAGAAAATCACCTCGCTACAGTCCGCGAACAGTTGAAAGATTTACAAAGTCAACAGATCAGACTAGAGGAAAAAAGTCAAGAGTATGGGGATAGAATTATTGAGATTGAGAAAATAATCACCGATGCAGTTAATCAGAGAAATATCGGTAATCTGGAGATAGAAAAACTTGATCGCCATATTTTAGAAATCAATCAAGCTTTACAGCAATTATCGCAACAACTAGGGGAAACCAAGCAAAAAAGAGACCAGTTAGAGACAGTTTTGCGACAACAACAAAACCAACAACAACAGGCTATCTGGCAATCGGAAAAGTTAGTCAACAATCAAGAAGAAAGACAAGCATTACTAACCACTTTACAGACAGAAATTAGTCAACTAGAAAGCGACTTACCCAATCCCTTGCCCGCAATTCCCGAAAGTGAGCGGGATTTCGAGAAAATTCAAAGCGATATTCGGCAGCTACAAAAGAAATTAGAAGCTTTAGAACCTGTGAATATGTTAGCTTTAGAAGAATACCAAAAAACCAAAGAGAGATTAGATGAACTATCAGAAAAACTGCAAACTCTAGAAGGAGAAAGAACCGAACTACTTTTACGCATAGAAAACTTTACCACCCTCAGATTTAATGCTTTTCAGGAAGCATTTACTGCTGTTAACGAAAACTTTAAGAATATATTTGCTACCCTGTCCGATGGTGATGGTTACTTGCAATTAGAAGACGAAAATGACCCCTTTAATGGTGGCTTAAATCTGGTGGCACATCCCAAAGGAAAACCCGTACAGCGATTAAGTTCCATGTCTGGAGGTGAAAAATCTTTAACCGCTTTAAGCTTTATTTTTTCCCTACAAAGATATCGTCCTTCTCCCTTTTATGCGTTTGATGAAGTGGATATGTTTTTAGATGGGGCCAATGTGGAGAAATTGGCCAAAATGATTCAAAAACAAGCACAACAAGCGCAGTTTATTGTCGTTAGTTTGCGTCGTCCCATGATTGAAGCATCGGAAAGAACCATCGGTGTCACCCAAGCGCGGGGAACCCATACACAGGTACTAGGAATTAAAGTTTAACCTTAGACGCAAGTGGGGTGTGGGAATTATGAATTATGAATTATGAATTATGAATTGGGGTGTGGGGTGTGGGGTGTGGGGTGTGGGGTGTGGGGTGTAGGGTGTGGGGTGTGGGGTGTGGGGTGTGGGGTGTGGGGTGTGGGGTGTAGGGTGTGGGGTGTGGGGAGTTTTCTCAGTGAACTGATAACTGATAACTGATAACTGATAACTGCCAGAAAAGCCCAGCAAAGTTAAGTTATATTAAGATTACTCAGAATGCGTCCTCGTCCCATTCAGAAATCTCATGACTCAACCGCAAGCGCAACGCATCCTCTACGTTAGACTCCCCTGTAACCCCATTTTCCCCATCGGTGTGGTTTATCTTTCCGACCACGTCCATAAACTATTCCCCGACATCGAACAAAGGATTTTTGACCTTGGTGCAGTCCCCCCCTTAGACTTTAACCAGTCCCTCGATCGCTGTGTTGACGAATTTCGGCCCACCCTGCTAGTATTCTCCTGGCGGGATATTCAAATATATGCCCCCGTCGGTGGTCGCGGTGGTAATCCCCTGCAAAACGCCTTTGAATTTTACTACGCTAAAAACCCCCTAATCAAGCTGCGAGGTGCTTTAGGCGGTTTAAAGGTGACAACCGCCTACTACGGTGAATTATGGCGCAATCAGGGACTAATTCGCCGCGGGTTGCAGCGGGCCAAAAAATACCATCCCGAAGCGCGAGTTATCGTCGGGGGTGGTGCCGTCAGTGTTTTCTACGAACAACTAAAAACCAAACTGCCCACAGGAACAATTGTATCAGTGGGAGAAGGGGAAACCCTGCTAGAAAAATTCCTCTCCGGCCGGGACTTTAGCGATGAACGTTGTTATGTCGTCGGAGAAACCACACCCCGGCCGCGTTTAATCCACGAATCCCCCACCCCCTTAGAGAAATCCGCTTGTAACTACGACTACATCGCCAGTATTTGGCCGGAATTTTCCTACTATTTCCAAGAAAACGACTTTTATATCGGGGTACAAACCAAGCGCGGCTGTCCCCATAACTGCTGCTACTGCATCTATACCGTCGTCGAAGGGAAACAAGTACGCATTAATCCCGCCGATGAAGTAGTTAAGGAAATACGCCAATTATACGACCGCGGCATTCGCAATTTCTGGTTTACCGATGCCCAATTTATCCCCGCCAGAAAATTTATCGACGATGTAGAAGAACTATTAGAAAAAATCCTCGCCGATGGGATGAAAGATATCCATTGGGCTGCCTATATTCGTGCCGATAATCTCACCCCGAAACTGTGCGATTTAATGGTAAAAACAGGCATGAACTACTTTGAAATTGGCATCACCAGTGGTTCTCAGGAATTAGTCCGCAAAATGCGGATGGGCTATAATTTGCGGACAGTTCTACAAAATTGTCGAGACTTAAAAGCGGCGGGTTTTAATGATCTGGTTTCGGTAAATTATTCCTTTAATGTTATTGATGAAACCCTAGAAACTATTCGTCAAACTATCGCCTATCATCGGGAATTAGAAAACATTTTTGGAGTCGATAAAGTGGAACCAGCCATCTTTTTTATCGGACTACAACCCCACACCCATCTAGAAGAATACGCCTTGAAAAAAGAGATTCTTAAACCCGACTACGATCCCATGAGTTTAATGCCCTGGACAGCCAAAAAACTGCTCTGGAATCCTGAACCTTTGGGGTCATTCTTTGGCGAAGTTTGTCTGCAAGCATGGCGACAAAATCCCGATGATTTTGGACGGGAAGTGCTGAAAATTTTGGAAGCAAGACTAGGGAAAGCCGATTTAGAATCCGCTTTAACCGCACCGATAGAAACTAAGGAAAAAGTCTTAATTACCGCTTAAAAATTAATTTTAGTCAATCCGAAGGCGGCAATTAGCGTTACCATGAGTCTGAAATCAGGAGATCATCAAAATCCCTTTACCGGTAACTGCAAAATGACCGACCATCGCCCCCATGGGCTAGAATTAGCGGAATATATCGCCCTAGGATTAACCCTGCTTACCCTTATCGCCATGGGTGCGGGGTTTTTGCCTTTGTTCCTCCTAGTCGTGACTTTCGGGTTAAATATTCTCAATCGTCTCCGAGAGAGAAACAGGCAACGTCAACGCTTAACCGAGATGGCCGGTCATTTACAGGAGCAGTGGGAAGAAGAAAAAGAAGCTTTATCGGCACAAATACAGTCCCTCGATCCCGCAGCAGCCAAGGATAACGCCCTTGCGGTCGCAGAATTAGAGGAGAATATTCTCGCCCTCGAACAGTCCTACAATCAAATTATTCAATATATCAACCGTAACGCGCTGCTGGAACGCATCGAACATCTGGAAAAATCCTACGGTCGCTTACAAAGAGAGATTTTACCGATTAACGAAGAATCGGCGGATATTACCGCCACAAAAGCGGAAAATGAGCCACAAATCACCCTACCCACCCTTAATTTAACTCCCACTTCCCCCCCTGTCCCCCATTGGCACTATTATCGCCGTCTGAGCGCCCATCGGGAAATGATTACAGCGATCGCAATTACCGAGGATCAACGGTTTTTAATTAGCGTTAGTTGGGATCGTACCCTAAAAATCTGGGATTTTGCGAGGGGAACCCTGATTAATACGTTGGAAGCTCACGATCAGGGCATTTTAGCCCTAGCAGTTACCGGAAACGGCGATTATCATCTAGCGACGGGAGGATTCGATCAAACCGTTAAATTATGGACTTTAGCCAGCGATGGCAGTAATCTGGAATTAGATCAAATTTTCCTCGGTCATCTCGGTTCGATTCACGGCCTAGATTTTGCCTCTCGGTGGCATTTTTTGGTTAGTGGTAGTTACGATCAAACCCTAAAACAGTGGAATTTAGAGCAGGAAACCGAAGAATTTAGCTCCTATGACAGTCTGGGGGCAATTTATGCCCTAGCGGTGGCTCCTAATCAAGATTTTATCGCTGCAGCTGGAGGTGATGGCACTGTCTCCCTCTGGCAATTGGGATCGGGAGAAAAAATCGCCGTCCTATCCGGTAACGTTTCTTCGGTGCAGAGTCTGGCGATCGCTGCTGATAGTCAGATTATTGCCGCCGGTTGTGTGGATGGGACGGTGAAAATCTGGCAATACGACCCCGAGAAAAGCGGTTATTTTGCGCCAATTCGGGTGATAAATGCCCATAATGGTCAGGTGACAAGCTTGGTATTCGCAGAGGAGGGTCAATGGTTATTTACTGGGGGAACCGACGGAGAGATTAAAATCTGGTTAGCCAATTCTCAACAGGCGATCGCAACTCTCACCGCTGCCGATGGGCGATCATCGCCGATCTCCAGTTTAGTTCTCAGCCCCGATTATTGTCACCTAGCGGCGGCCGCGGCCGACGGCAGCATCACCATCTGGGAAAATATCACTTAATGGTCGATCGAACTAGAAAAATTGTATAATGTAATGTCCCGGACTCGGTCGGGCCAGTTTGACCCCAAGAAAAAGTGACTGAGTTAATTGTCGTTTCTGCCTAATAGTTGTCATCGGGGCATCGAGAACGCGAGAGCGATCGCTTATCCCAGAATCATTACCCATAGTAAAAAATTCAGAATGAAGACTCCAACAGATCAAAGATTTGATTACGTCAAAATCGGTTTAGCGTCCCCCGAGAGAATTCGGCAATGGGGAGAAAGAACTCTACCTAACGGTCAAGTCGTCGGAGAAGTAACCAAACCAGAAACGATCAACTATCGGACTCTCAAACCGGAAATGGATGGGTTATTCTGCGAGAAAATTTTTGGCCCCTCCAAAGACTGGGAATGTTGGTGCGGTAAATACAAACGCGTCCGTCACCGGGGGATTGTCTGTGAACGTTGCGGGGTAGAAGTCACCGAGTCCCGGGTACGTCGTCATCGCATGGGTTTTATCAAATTAGCTGCCCCTGTCACCCACGTTTGGTATCTCAAAGGTATTCCCAGTTATCTCAGTATCCTGCTCGATATGCCCCTGCGGGACGTGGAGCAGATCGTCTATTTTAATGCCTATGTGGTTCTCGATCCGGGTAATGCCGGCAATCTTAGTTATAAACAACTCCTCAGCGAAGATCAATGGTTAGAGATCGAAGAAGAAATCTACGCGGAGGATTCGGAATTAGTTGGCATTGAAGTGGGTATCGGGGCCGAGGCTATCCAAAGACTCTTACAGGAAATTAACCTGGAAGAAGAAGCGGAAAGACTGCGGACGGAAATTGTCGAAAGTAAAGGGCAAAAACGGGCAAAATTAATTAAACGTCTCCGGGTAATCGATAACTTTATCGCCACGGGTTCTCAGGCAGAATGGATGGTTTTAAGCGTAATTCCCGTGATTCCTCCCGATTTACGCCCGATGGTGCAGTTGGACGGCGGCCGTTTTGCCACCTCTGACCTGAACGATCTCTACCGTCGGGTGATTAACCGCAATAACCGTTTATCCCGTCTGCAAGAAATTCTCGCCCCGGAAATTATCGTCCGTAACGAAAAACGGATGTTACAGGAGGCCGTCGATGCTTTAATTGATAACGGTCGTCGCGGTCGCACGGTGGTGGGGGCCAATAATCGCGCCCTGAAGTCTTTATCGGATATTATCGAGGGTAAACAGGGGCGTTTCCGTCAAAATCTCCTCGGTAAACGGGTTGACTATTCGGGACGTTCGGTTATCGTTGTCGGTCCGAAGTTGAAGATCTATCAATGCGGTTTACCCCGGGAAATGGCGATCGAATTGTTCCAGCCCTTCGTTATCCATCGTTTAATTAAATTAGGCATCGTCAATAATATCAAGGCAGCCAAGAAAATGATCCAACGGGGGGATGCCAATGTTTGGCACGTCTTGGATGAAGTAATCACGGGACACCCGGTGATGTTAAACCGCGCCCCCACCCTGCACCGTTTGGGCATTCAAGCGTTTGAACCGATCCTGGTGGAGGGCCGGGCGATTCAGTTACATCCCCTCGTCTGTCCCGCTTTTAACGCTGACTTTGACGGGGACCAAATGGCCGTACATATTCCCCTCTCCCTGGAAGCACAATCGGAAGCGCGCTTGTTGATGTTGGCCTGTCATAATATTCTCTCACCGGCGACCGGTCGCCCGATTGTTGCCCCTTCTCAGGATATGGTTTTGGGTTGTTATTATCTCACGGCCGAAAATCCCAAGGCCCAAAAGGGTGGAGGTCGTTATTTCGCCAGCATGGATGACGCTATTCGCTCTTTCGATCAGGGATTGGTGGATCTGCACGCTTCTGTGTGGTTGCGTTTACCAGTCGGAGAAAAGGTGAAAACCAATAAACCCGATGAGGAAGTCCTGGAAACGGAAACTCTCCCCGATGGCAGCATCTGGAAATATTATCGGGAGCGCAAAACCCGGGAGAAGGATGGTGAGATAATTTCTCAGTATGTGCGTACTACTGTAGGGCGAATTATCTACAATAAGACGATTCTAGAAGCTTTGGTGGTCTAGAGAGAGATTAGGTTAGGGTGGGCAATGCCCACCTTAATTTTTAGGCTAAAGCGGCAATACATTCTATTTCCACTAGCACATCTTTGGGAAGACGGGCCACTTCCACACAGGCCCGGGCCGGGGCAGTTTCCGGGGGGAAATAACGGGCATAAACTTGATTCATCGCCCCGAAATTGGCTAAATCCGAGAGAAAGACGGTAGTTTTCACCACATTTGACCAATTAGCCCCAGCAGCGGTTAAAATGCCCTCTAGATTGGCCATAACTTGTTCGGTTTGGGCGCTAATTTCCCCGGAGACGATTTCACCCGTGACGGGATCTAGGGGAATTTGTCCCGCAACAAAGAGAAAAGGACCAGGAGCGGCGATCGCTTGATTATAGGGACCCACAGGGGCCGGAGCTTTATCAGTACGGATGACCTGATTATTCATGGGCAGGATAGTTAAAAAAGATGACATTGAATCAATTGAATATTTTCCCAGTTTTTCGATCGCTTGTAGTTAATTTTCGCCGGTTAGGGGATTTAATTTTGACTGATTGTCTTTGTCGAAGGTGCGCTAAAAGCGATTGTACGAGAAATAAGTCAACACTTATGACGCTGCAATTCTGCATCTAACTCTGTTAACAAAGCATATATTCTATCAAAATCATGTTTAGTTTTAGAAGGAGCGTCATAGGTTCTCAAAGTACCTTTAGTATGAGTATGAGCCGCTCGATTGCGACTTTTCTTTAGATTAACAAGATCACTTTTTAAAGCACTGATTTTACCAGTGTTTTCTAACTTTTCTTCGATTTTTTCTAATGTTGCTAAACCAATAACCATCATCAACATTTTTCTAAAAGGTTCATATTCAAAACTATGAGTACCACTAATAGTCTTATCGATGAATTTTTTGTTAGCTTCGGACTTTAAGCATCGTTTAGCACATCTTAAAACTATATCATCCATAGTTTCCTCGATCCAGCCACATAATTCTATAAGAGCTAGTTTAGAATAAAAAATCTTTTGATCATCACTTGTAGAGTCATTATAGAGTTTATCAAGCCTGTTTAGCGTCTTGAATAAATAACTTTTAGTAATCATTACCAGTAGATGAAAAAATTTTGATAGATGTATTAATTCTCTCTAAAGCCTTATCTTTTTGATAAATACCACTAGCTAAATTTTTAGTCAAAAATGGTTCAGATTTCATTAATCTAGAATACTTGTCTTGTAATTCATCATTGGAGAGATTGACTAAAGTATCTAAATTTTTGGCAACTCCTAACAGAATTCCCTCAGCAATAACTTTACTGGTTTTGAGAGGTTCCTCTTTGAAGATTCTATCATAAATCAAGTCAACAGTTTGCTTAAATAATTCATCTTTATCTTGAATAAAATCTTCATGAGCCAATCTATGTTTATACATATAATCATTTAAAAATCCGGTCAATTTCCCCTTGTAGTTCTGGTATCCATCATAAAAAGCAAAGAAACGAAGAACTAATTCTTCATCTTCAAATCGAGATGCTTTTTTCTGCTTTCGATCCATCAGCAAAAGCCAGTTTTCATATTGAGCGCATTCTTTTAAAAAAGTATTAAACTCGCCATTATAGATACAATTTCTGATCTCCTGATTATTAAGTTTTACTCCACCGGTATTTAAGCGATGGAAAATGTTAAAAATATAATTATTATGAGTTTTTTTGCTGGAGTCGTAGCGAATCATGGTGATGGGAATAGTCATATTTTCTACGCGTTCATATAATTCTTCATGCTGAGTTTTTATTTCCTCAACTGTTTTTCCAGAAATAGACGAATCTACATCAGCTAATTTTGATAGCTTCCAATTTTCAGTAGTTAAAAATTTGACGATGGTACTAATTCGTTGTAATCCATCGATGATATAGCGTTTATCTGTCTTATAGTCAAGACTAATACACATACTAGGAATCGGTAACTGTTTCATTAAACTATCAATAAAACGAGTTTGTTGTGCCTCACTCCATACCACATCTCTTTGAAAATCTGGATCGATAACCAATTGTTTTTTTTGATACATTCTAACTAGATCAGAGCAGGATCGCTGCTCATTGTAAGCAATAATATCTACAGGAGGAAAATCCACATCATCTTCTTCCTCTAGATACTTTTCTTCTTCGGCTGCTAGTAATTTCTCTTCTTGACTGAGATAATTAACCATAATTTTTATCCCTCCTAATATCTATAAAATTTTCACAGTTAAAAGGGTACTTTATTAGACAACAAAGCACCCTTTTAATTTAGCTTAGAACTCTCCTTTTAAAGCGGCATTACAGCGCTCGCAAATAGTGGGATCATCGGCAAATTTTCCCACTTGAGTGGAATAATTCCAACAGCGATCGCATTTTTCGCCGTCTGCTTTGACAATTCCCACCGAAACAAAGTCTGATTCTCCCTTATATTCTGCGGTTTGAATTGCGCTAATATCACTAACTAATTCCACTTGAGAAGAGAGAAATAGATAACGCAATTCATCGACTTTATTTCCCGTTAAACTATCACAATTGTTGAATAATTCTAACTCCTGTTGTAAGGTTTCATCGGGAACATAAAGTAAAACTTTTGCCTCTAAAGAAGCACCGATCGCCTTATCATTTCTGGCAGTTTCCATCACCTTATTAACTTCGGTGCGTAGCTGCCGGAATTTGGCCCATTTATCGGCCAATTCGCGATTATTCCAAGCAGGATCGATGTTTAGCCATCCTGACTCAAATACCGATAAATAAGGAGTTTTGTAGGGGAGAAATTGCCAGATATCTTCCGCTAGATGAGACAGGACAGGAGCGATCGCTTTAGCAAGATTTTCTAAAGCAATAGCATAGACTGTTTGACAACTGCGACGACGGAAAGAATTAGGATCAGAAATGTATAAACGATCCTTAGCGATGTCGATATAAAAGTTAGATAAATCGACAACACAAAAATTCTGTACCGTCTGGAAAAAGCGGAAGAATTGGAAACTTTCAAAAGCTGCCGTTACTTCCGTAAACACTTCCGAGATACGATGTAACATATAGCGATCAATCTCCGGTAGATCTTCATAAGCTACTGCATCTTTAACGGGATCAAAATCATTTAAACTCCCCAGTAAAAACCTGGCAGTATTACGGATTTTATTACGGATATCTACCAACTGTTTAAGAATATTTTGACCGATATTCACATCATTGGTATAGTCCACCGAGGACACCCATAACCGAATCACATCCACCCCATAAGCGGGTTCTTTTTTCTGGTCTTTACCCCCATTAATGATCACATTGGGATCGATGACATTACCCAGAGATTTACTCATTTTTCGTCCCTGTTCATCCAAAACAAAACCGTGAGTTAACACCGTTTTATAGGGAGCAATACCATTAGCAGCGACACTGGTTAATAAACTCGATTGAAACCATCCCCGATGCTGATCCGATCCTTCTAGATACATATCCGCAGGATAACTTAATTCTGGTCGAGCATTAGCCACCGCATTCCAACTAGAACCAGAATCAAACCACACATCCATAGTATCCATTCCCTTGCGATAACTGCGACCATTATCGCGATAACTAGGAGGCAATAATTCCTCTACGGATAACTCCCACCAAGCATTAGAACCCTTGACTGCGAAGATAGCTTGAACGTGATTAATCGTCTCCTCGGTTAACAGAGGTTCATTCGTTTCTTCGTCATAAAAAACAGGAATAGGAACCCCCCAACTGCGCTGACGAGAGATACACCAATCGCTTCTTTCACTAACCATAGAAGTGATGCGATTCTTACCCGTTGCAGGAATCCAACGCACCGAATCAATTGCTTCTAAAGCTAATTCCCGGAATCCTTCCACGGAAGCAAACCATTGTTCTGTTGCGCGGAAAATTGTCGGTTTTTTGGTTCTCCAATCGTAGGGATATTTATGCTGGTATGCTTCTTCTTTGAGTAAGGCACCCTTTTCTGTCAGTGCTAAAATAATTGCTTCATTAGCATCTTTCAAGACATTTAAACCCGCAAATTGTCCCGCTTCTGCGGTGAAATTTCCCTTATCATCCACGGGAGAAAGTATCGGTAAACCGTAACGTTGGCCGACGATATAATCCTCCTGACCATGGCCGGGGGCCGTGTGAACTAATCCGGTGCCGGAATCAGTGGTGACATAATCCCCACCGATGAGAATCGCACTTTCTCTGTCAAACAAAGGATGACGGTATTTAGTATGTTCTAATTCCAGACCTTTAACCGTTGCTTTAATCGTCAAAGTCCTGTTAAAAGTGTCGGCTAATTTTTCGACTAAATCCGTCGCTACAATTAGATAATTAGACTCGCTAGTTTCCACCACTGAATAGTTTAATTCTGGGTTTAATGCGACGGCCAAATTCCCGGGTAAAGTCCAGGGGGTAGTCGTCCAGATAGCCACGGATAAATTAGGCAAAAATGGCGTTAAAACTGGGGTTGAAACTGACGTAATTGGGAAAGCAACATAGACACTGCGGGAAGTGTGACCTTCGGGATATTCTAATTCTGCCTCAGCTAAAGCGGTTTGAGAACTAGGACTCCAGTGAACCGGTTTTAGTCCCCGATAAATATAACCTTTTAGGGCCATTTTTCCGAATACGGCAATTTGAGCGGCCTCGTATTCAGGTTGTAGGGTTAAATAGGGATTTTCCCAGTCTCCCCAGACTCCATACCTTTTGAAACCTTCACACTGTTCTTTTTGCGTTTGAAGGGCAAAATCGTGGGCTTTCTGACGTAATTTCAAAGGGGTTAGACCCTCTTTTTCCGAGCTTTTGAGACTTTGTAAAACCTTCAGTTCAATCGGCAACCCGTGACAATCCCAACCAGGCACATAGCGCACTTTGTAGCCTTGCAGCAGTTTATATTTATTGATAATGTCTTTGAGAATTTTATTTAAAGCATGACCGATATGCAGGGACCCGTTAGCGTAGGGGGGGCCATCGTGGAGAATAAATAATTCTTTGGGGTTATTTTGCGCTAATTTCTCGTATATTTGCTCATCTTGCCAGAATTTCTGGATTTCTGGCTCACGTTTACTGGCATTTGCTCGCATATCAAAGTCAGTTTGAGGCAAATTAACGGTATCTTTGTAACTTTTAGCGTTGGACATTCTAGCAAACCTATGGATATCAATCGTTTTCGGGATTCATTCCTAAATAACGTCCCTTTGAGAGTCGTTATCTCTAGTCTGTCACATAACTGTAATATAAATATTACAAGTGACAATCATTGATCTATAAGTCTAGCGAGATTGTGTCCAAGAGCGATGATTCCCAAAGGCTATAATTTAGTTATTCGAGAATAGGGAGCATGAGGACGATGGTGACGAATCCTAATTTTTTTTATGTCTCTCCAGAAGTGTATCTAGAAGGGGAAAGAGTCAGTCCGATCAAGCACGAGTACCGAAAAGGACGGATTTATGCGATGGTAGGCGCAAAAAAGCCGCATATCGTTTTATCGGCCAATTTAGCCAAGGTTTTAGGTAATCATCTCGATGATAGTCCCTGTCTTGTTCTCACTTCCGATATCAAAGTCCGGTTAGAGGAGGCAAATTGTTATTATTATCCCGATATTGCGGTGGTTTGTGACGAGAGAGAGATTAACAATACCGATGATTTTATTCTCTATCCCGTTCTGATTATTGAAGTATTATCGAAATCTACGGAATCCTTTGATAGGGGTGATAAATTCAGCGATTATCAAACCTGTCCCACCCTAAAAGAATATATTCTTATTCATCAAAACCAGATGAAAATTGAATGTCACCGTCGCGAGGATTCGGGAATCTGGAAAGAACAGATCTATGAAGCCGGGGATGAGGTAGAATTCACCAGTGTAGGATTCCGGGGATCGATCGCTTCTATCTATCGCAAAGTCCCCGGTTTGGCATGATTACAATTCTTTTTTGACATCGCACTTTTATGTCCCTAATTCTCTAAAGCTTCAAATTGACGTAAAGCAAGACTAGAACCTTGATTCCAGCCTAATTCAACATAATAGGGGAAAAGTTTCTTGATATTTATATCGGGAAAGAGACGACTATTTTCACTTTCTTGATAACCGTCTTCTCTGAACAGATATATTTTTAATTCTTCCCGACGATAAACCCACAATTCGGGGATTTTTAGCAATTGATAAGCCTCTACATCAGTCAGAGAAGTAAAATCCACTTCTATAGCTAAATCGGGAGGAGGATCGACAGTTAAATCAATTCTCTCTTTGCCTAAAATTGCCTGTCTATTATCAATATAAAAACAGGTATCTGGTTCTACTCCCGCTTCTCCCGGAATTTTCAAGGTAATTGGATCAAAACATTCCCAGTCTTTGCCTTGACGACGAAGGATAATTTTTACTAAATCACTTAAAAGATTGATACGTTTGCCATGACTTGGTAGGGGAGACATAAGCCGAATTTCTTGCGTTTTGCGATTAAAATAGAGTTTGGGATAGGTTTTTTGGAGACGTAAACTCAGCAATCTTTGGTAATCTTCCCAAGTCTGATGGGGAAAAATAACTTGACTGCCCGGAGATAAAGATAAAGTATTTTCGTTGAGAGTAATTAGGAGCATTTTGGTAATTATCCTTGATTTTTTGCTGTTATCTCTTATTTTTTTTCGGCTGAGGAGACTTCTAAAACTGCTTTCGGGTAGGCAATGCGTTGATGGTGGAATTGTTGCCAAACTTGCACAAAAATCTCGGCAATAATTGGTAATTCCTCCTGACGAATACCACTATCTACTAATTGTTGCTCGCGCCATCGGGCCTGAAAAATCTTTTTGATCATATCCATGGCTTGTTCTGGGGAGGCCTCCTTCAGCGATCGCAACGCGGCCTCGCTACTATCGGCTAACATAACGATCGCCGTTTCTCGCGATTGGGGAATCGGACCATCGTAGCGAAAGACCGCCTCATCGACGAATTCTTGACCATTTTGGGCGGATTTTTGCAAAGCTTGCTGATAAAAATAGGAAATTAAGAGATTACCTTGGTGTTCGGGAATAAAATCGCGGACGACTCGCGGTAAACCGTGTCTGCGGGCCATGACTAACCCTTCGCTAACGTGCTTTTTAATAATCTCGGCACTGACGTAGGGATCATTAATTTCATCGTGTTTATTCGGGCCACCCATTTGATTTTCAATAAAACCGAGAGGATCGTGCATTTTCCCGATATCGTGATAGAGGGTCCCCGTGCGAATTAATTCCACATTACAGTGCAGTTTTCGGGCGGCCGCTTCAGCTAAACAGGCGACAAAAAGGGTATGTTGAAAAGTACCCGGTGCTTCCGTGGCCAAACGTTTGAGCAAACTACAATTAGGATTGGACAACTCCACCAGACGAATGGGAGTGACCACATCGAAACAGCGTTCCAAATAGGGGGATAATCCTAGGGCGATTACCGTCCAAGCTATCCCCGATAGACCATAGACGAGGGCCGTGGGTAGTAGAGTATAGATGATCGTGCTGGCCGTGGCACTAACGATTAGGTAAGTGAGCAGATAAACACCGCCTTGGCTGACTCCGATTCCCATCCCTAGCAGCGATAATTCATCCCTAGAACGCAATTTTGCCGCTATCATAGCCGCTAATAGTCCCCCTATCGTCCCGGCGATTAAATCGGCGCTGATACCTTGGATGCTGAATAGGGAAAGACCGGCAGTTAAGAGGACCTGGGTGACGGCCAGAGTCGGGCCGTAGAAACTGCTGACTAATAAACCCACGGCTGCCAGATTGGTAAAGGGAATATTGGCGATCGCTAGGATCGGTGTGGTAAAACTTAGCAAACCCAAGAGAATAAAATCCCGGTGACGCAGAGGCCGATGGAGACGCTGAGCAACGAGACAAAAAGTCCCGATCGCGCTGGTGACAAGGATTGCCGTTGACCCTAAACCCATCCAGTTAATGCCCCGTTCGCTCAAACCAAAGCCATCAATGAGAACAAACTGAGCTTGAGTAATTTTTTCGCCTGCTTTAACGATAATTTGACCGGTTTGAGCGCTAGACATGACCATATCTACCGCTTCCACCGCTTTAGCGGCTTGTTCTTTGGTTGCCTCCCGATCTTCTATCAGGTTCGCTTCTCCCTCCAGGGCCGCTAGAAGGATATTTTCGGCTAAAGACTGCTGGCGACCGGTTAGGCGATCGCTGCTAATCTGCACGGCGATGGTATCCTGTAGATGACTGGTGGAAATCCCCGGGGGAATGCCTTGTATCAAAATCCGGCGCCCCGCTTGCAGGATGGCTTTTTCTAGGTTTTGCCACTCTCGATCGCCCATTTGGGCCACTGCGATCAGATCGGCGTATTTGAGTTTATTTAAGCTGGAATGCCGATAATTTTGGCTGGTTTGCTCCTTTATTTGCCGTAATTGCCCCAATCGATCAATAAATTGCTCAAAGTTCCCCTTGGCCAGGCGCTGACGATAGGCTTGGATTTCGTCTATAGCATATTCCTGCTCTTTTGTCAAGGGTTTCGTAAAAGATTCTTCATATTTGAGGCGGCTTTGTAGAGTTGACCATTGAGCGGCAGAAAAGGTGAGCAGCGTTTCCATTGTGGCGTTGGAAATATTTCTGCCCATTAAAATGGAATTTTTTCGCAGAATTGGGCTAATTTGACTTAATTGCCCTAAAGTGTCTCGCAGCGATCGCTCGATCTGGGCGGTGGTTTGGGGATCTCTTTTCAGCCGGGGAAGCAGTCCAGCCCGAATTTTTTGGCGTTTGAGGGCGGTGGTTTCTTGGTCTTGAAAACGGGCATCTTCGGGGGCGATAATCGTAACCGGGGAAATAGTCCCGACGGCCAATTTCGGCTGATTATAGAAACGATAACCGACCACGCTAGTCAGACAACCGACGGTAAACAGGAAGATTAAGGGTCGTCGCAGTTTACCCAGGGAGTAAGAGCGAGATTTTCGGGCAGAATCAGGAAAAACAGTGAAAGAATGCAGAAAATGATTCATAAATTCCAGCTAAATTCTATAAACTGCGCCACCATGCCCAGAGGAAAAATACCAGCAATTTGGTTTTGTGTTTCCCTTTCTATTTTAAGGACTCCCTGTACAAAAAAATTTTTTCTCGAAAGGTATCTAGGGGCTGCGGAAAAAGTTTGTTGGTGGGGTTAGGAGTCGGTCGCCGGTCGGGGAAGAGAGAGGCAAAAGGCAAGGGTTTGGAACTACACAAGGGAGGGTCTTTCTCCGTTTCCTGATGGGTTAAGCAAGAGGTAGAACCTCTAGAAATGCGTTGCAAGGGAGACCCTTTGCGTTCGCTATTGTATAAACTCTTTGAAGTCTTGGTTCAGCATTATATTTATATTGATGATATTCTTGACGAATTTCTTCTAAGGCCGATAGTCTCGTTTGGTACGATTGACTACGCCAATAGGCTGTCTCCGTTTTGGGAGCTTTTAAGTTAACTTTTTGATAAGTGATTTTCATAGAGAGATTAAGTAGGTAGGCGTTAAAAACTATCAGACACCCCCGTTATCAAGGGTAGGGTTGATTCATGAATCAACCCTACCTTATCAAGGGTAGATCCCCCCGCCTATCGGCACCCCCCTTATCAAGGGGGGCAGGGGGGATCGAACTTAAAATCCATTTTTAATTTAATTATAACCCAGCTACTTAAGTGTTATTTTTCGCCTTTATTGTTTAAAGAGGGATGGCAGTTTCTAGGGAAATTTTAAGATTCCTGTTCTCAGAAATCCTATAGTTAAGTTTTTCAAAACCAATAACTTCGCCTTTTTGATTTTTCATTAAAATAACTTCGTCGCCGGTTTCTTCGCAGAGATATTCTGAAGAGCGATCGCCAAACCACACGGTTAAGGTATTGCCCATCGGATCATAATAAACGTTTACTTCTGCCATAAAATTTCCCCTTCTTTAATTGCATCGGTGGGATAAGTGGTAATTAGGAAGCCATCACCATTGAGTTTTCGGATAATGGCACAGAGCCAACGTTTTGGTCGTTGAAGTTTATAAAAAAGATAAACATTAGGGTCACTGCGGCTACGTCGAATTTCATCAGGTTGGCTAAGGGTTTCTTGGACTAATTTTTCTTGTCCTTTCATTATAGGATGTTTTATCTGGGTGATAATTTCCCAATAGGTAACAGTGACGCAGATCGTACAATTAAGAGGGGTTAAAATCTCAAAAAATGGATCATTTTTGCTCATGTTTTGTCCTCATCGGCAAATTCTTAGTCAAGATGAAAACGGGCATCTTCGGGGGCGATAATCGTAACCGGGGAAATAGTCCCGACGGCCAATTTCGGCTGATTATAGAAACGATAACCGACCACGCTAGTCAGACAACCGACGGTAAACAGGAAGATTAAGGGTCTTCGCAGTTTACCCAGGGAGTAAGAGCGAGATTTTCGGGCAGAATCAGGAAAAACAGTGAAAGAATGCAGAAAATGATTCATAAATTCCAGCTAAATTCTATAAACTGCGCCACCATGCCCAGAGGAAAAATACCAGCAACTTGGTTTTGGGTTCCCTCTTCTATTTTAAGGACTCCCTGTACAAAAAAATTTTTTCTCGAAAGGTATCTAGATTAACTTGATGCGGGGGTTTTTCGCCTTCCGCTGCGTCCAAAACCCGTAGGGGCGCATCGCGTGCGCCCAAATAACCCAAATTCCCCCAAAACCCGTAGGGGCGCATCGCGTGCGCCCAAATAACCCAAATTCCCCCAAAAACCCGTAGGGGCGCATTGCGTGCGCCCAAATAACCCCAAAAAACCCCAAAACCCCGTAGGGGCGCATTGCGTGCGCCCAAATAACCCAAATTCCCCCAAAAACCCGTAGGGGCGCATCGCGTGCGCCCAAATAACCCCAAAAACCCGTAGGGGCGCATCGCGTGCGCCCAACCCCCCAAAAACCCGTAGGGGCGCATCGCGTGCGCCCAAATAACCCAAAAATCGCCCCAAATCCCCAAAAAACGGGTGGGCCGATAATTGCCGGTGGGACGATTATTGCCGGTGGGCGAACGCAGTTCGCCCCTACAAAATCGACCGGCCTTTGGACGGGAAAAAAAGAGAAAAAGGGTTACAGGGTCCTCCCAGCACCGCACACCACCCGAAAACCGTAGCCGAAGTAGTGGTAGTAGACGCGGCGGGCGTTGTTGTCGCGGGAAGCGGAACGGCAGTAATTCGGATCGTCGTACCAAGAACCGCCCCGCAACGGAGAACGATTATCAGCCCCATATATTATCCAGACACTGCCATCCGTTGGCGCACCCTCATAATTATCGTGCCAGGTATCGGCGCACCACTCCCAGACATTGCCGTGCATATCGTACAGTCCAAAAGCGTTTGGGGGAAACTGTCCCACGGGAGTCGTTTGTTGTCGATATTCTCCCTTCGCTTCCCCGGCGTAGGTATAGCCAGCATTGTAGTTAGCCAATTCCCCGGTAATGGTTTCCCCAAAGTAGAATGGGGTGGTGGTTCCAGCACGACAAGCATACTCCCATTCTGCCTCACTCGGTAGCCGATATTCCGGTTTTGTTTCCCTTGATAGTCGTTTACAGAATTCCCTTGCTTCATACCAGTTGACTCTTTCTACAGGTAGCTCATCCCCTATGAAGCGAGAAGGGTTTGTCTTCAGGTCGATGTCTATTTTAGCAGTTGCGGCAATCGCTCTCCACTGGCCCTGGGTAATCGGGGTTTGACTCATGTAGAAAGCGGGGACTTTGACTAGGTGTTGTGGTCTTTCCCTTTTATGTGCGTCCCAACCAAATTTTTTAACCAGTCTTTCGATTTCCTCATCTTCCGTTCCCATCCAGAATTCTCCTTGGGGAATATACATCATGCGGATATAGTTTTGAGCTTTTTTCCAGTTGCCAACTTCCGCAAGGTTTTCATCGTAAAAATAGGCTTTAACAGGTTTTCTCTCGATAACTTGGCCTGTTTTATTAACCAATACCGTTTCTGCGGTAAAAAGGTTTTCATCGCGGGTAACAATAGCGGCTACTTCGTCTATTAAACGTTTTTGTAGGGTTCCTTCGTCTTCTGGGGAAAGTTGAAGGACATTGCCAACGGGGTTTAAATCCCCTCTAGAATAGGCGGCAATCGTTTTATTAAGCAATAATAAGGGTTCATAATCGGCTAAAGCAGCCGATATATTTTCTAATAAAGCTGTCAATCTCACAAGACGCACTCGGTTATTATTTTTGATAGCTTCTGCTAGTACCTGTTTGATTTCATTGACTGCTTGACTGGGTTTTAGGTAGGCAAGAGCTAACCATTGTTGATTTTGCCAATAAACCGATTTTGAGCAATGATCACCGATTTGTTCCTGAATATAGGTTTGTAACTGATAGGCCAGAGATTTGAGTTCCTCTGGGGTTAATTTTTCTAATAGTAGTTTACGAACATCGGGAGACATTTCATAAAGTTCTCGATCTATTTTGCGGACTAAACTGGACAGTAAAATATCAGCGATCGCATACCAGGGAGCTTGATTATCTTTATCTTGATGTTGACGCAGATAATAAAGTAAATTAGGGGATAAACTAAGGGGAAATGCCGCTCTTTTCGCTAGTTCTCTGGTGTTTGGTTCGTTTTCTTCTTCAAATAATCTTAAACGGCTTTTTGCGCTAAAAAAATCTTCATCCTCATCCCAATTATCCCCTTGTTGAAACTGATTAGGATTAAATGGAAAATGACGGGGTGGGATAGCTTCTTCTTTTAGCCATGTTATCAAGTTTTCCCAGTCCTCTGTGGTTAGTTCAAACATGGAAAAATTGGGTATATCTTCAGCTAAATCAGCAATATCGATCGCAGTTGTCCCATACCATCGATGATAGGGTAAGGGGTTTAACCATGCGACTCGGCTAAATCTTCGGCTAAATCGTCGGATAAGGGTTTCTGTTGCGCTCAAGCGCTCTTCTACATAACGTTTTCTAGCGGCACCCGCATCACTAAGAATTAGACAACTGGTTACTTCCGGAGAATAGTTAGAGAGAACTTTGGTTAAAGATTGACTTTCCCAACCGTTTTCTTGTTGTAAAACCTCGTCTCTAATCAGATTATCAAAGTAAAAATGGGGAACATTTGCCCAAGTTTGCTTCATTATCCTACCAAATCCTGCAAAGGGAATCATCGAGTCAGAACAATCAATAAAAATAATAATTTCTCGGCGATAAAGTTGTTTCTTTTGGTAAATTATTTGATCAAAAAAACCTCGTTTAGCCGTTGCCATCACCGTGGCTTTTAGATCCCAAGTTTGTCGAGGACTTTCTAGGGGTAATGGACGCAGTTGCTGCCAACTTTCTTGTAACTTAGCGATGCCAATAGGATAATAATCAGGATTATCTAGGGATGTGATTTTTTTTCGCTTTTCAATAGCTGTGGCAATTTGTGGAAATGAATTCTCTGGTGCTATTTGTGTATCCCCAGAAGGGGTAATTTCTAATGAGGGAGATTCCCTATCATCCATCGGGTTTATGATTTTGCTAATCGATTCTTCTGGATGGCGAATAGGTGTTTTTTTGGCTATTTCTATATTTATTTCTGGTTGTAATTGTAGCATCTCTGTCCAGGCCTGATCAAACTTTTGTTTTTCTTTCGGGGATTTAACCCATAAAGCTTGACAAAGAAGTTTAATTTTAGGATTCTCTAAGTTGGGATTTTCTTGAATAGCAATATCAGAATCATTGGCGAGTTTTTGAATTAGGTAATTTTCCACCCGATAATATTGTTCAATAGACAGCAGAAATCCTTCTTCGTCTCTGAGTTGATAAAATAGGTCAAGTAGGGGGGATGTCATTGGCTTTTTTAACCTCTTGTTCCATAATCTTGTACATCGGTACGGCTTTTTAGTAAAACACTAGCGTGGGGTAATTTGTCCTCTTTTAATTTGGCGATAATTTCTTCAGGTTTGTACTTGAGCAACGATTTAAACCAGGCTATTAATTCACTGGTGCTAACTTTTTTTTCTCCTTCAGATTTAGTCTCGTCTTGTGATGTTCTCACTTCCAGAAAACGGTCCACTGCTTTGATGATAACCTCTTGTTCAGCGTCGGTAAACCGTTCGGTTAATATTTTTCTTAATCTTTCTTGGTTGGGTAGCTCAATATAGTGATAAATGCAACGTCTCAGAAAAGCATTGGGTAAGTTTTTTTCTTGATTACTGGTAATTATAATCAGAGGAAAAGCTTGATCATTTGCTTGAATTAATTCTCCTGTTTCTTTAATGAAAAAACGACGAGATTCAATGGCTAAAAGTAAATCATTAGGAAAATCTCGATCCGCTTTATCTATTTCATCAATTAATACTACCGATTGTTCTTGCTTATCTTTACTTTGTTCAAATGCTTTACCCAAGGCTTGTAAATCAACCCAATCTTTTGAAGTAGCTGGATTTTTTTGCTTTGAAGTAGCTGGATTTTTTTGCTCAGAAGAAGATTCTTCTATTTCTTTTTGGCTTAAAATTCCTCTAATTTGAGCAGCTTGTAAACGGCCAATATAATCATATTGATAGAGACTATCTTCCGCTTTACTTGTAGATTGAACTATCCACTCATAATATTTTATAGGATTATTTTCACGGTGATAATTAAATTCATAAACTAAGGCATGAGCTAGACGACTTTTGCCACATCCCGGTTCACCTTCTAGTAACAAAGGCATTCCCAATTCAATAGCCAAGTTAACAACTTCTATTAACTCATCACCTGCGTCATAGGGATAAATTTTCTGTTGAATCGGTTCATAATAAAGATCCGATTTGGGTTGAATTTTTCCCCTGTAGGTTAAGGATAGTTTAGCCATCTATTTTCCCTCGATAATTGTCCTTGAAATTGTTGATAAAAAGCTTTCAGTGTGTCTTCTATGTTGCCGTGCTTGCTATTTTCCCATAATTGCTGCAAGGTAGATTTAAATAAGTCTGTGGTTTCATCCTGTAAGTCACAACCTAACTGAAGTTGTTGAGCAAAAGTAGGAATAATTTCCTGAAAAGACCGTTGTTCAAAGCAAGAGTCAATCTGTAAGCGGTGAATAGAACTTAATTTTGATAATTTGTCCTCATCTCTCCAATCATTACTTTTTCCATAATCTAACCAAATCATTAATAAAAAGCCCGGAATGGGACTATTTTGTATTTTACTAGCTTTTTTGGTTAAATTTTGCCAAAACGAATCAATGTCTTTTAAACGGGAGAAGTCTGCACAATCAATTCCTTCAAAAATCAAACAAAAATTATTAGCTTTTAAATTTTTAATTCCTCCAGAATTATTGAAAAAATGTTCATGAAGACCATAGCTATCCCATTCCTCTTGACCATCTCCTTGAAAATTAAAAACAATGGTTTTAACGGGCAAATTATTAGTGATAAAGAGTTGTTTGTGTAAACGATGTAAACACCAAAAACGATATGTATGAGGACAAGGGGGAATATAAATACTGCCTTCTCGTAAAGGTTTAGCAGCTATTGAACTGGTAAATTTTACTAGATTAGTGTAATTAAATTTTGTCAAAACACGATAAATCTTTTCATTATTTGTTCGTTGATCTTTTGGGTTTTGATGATGAATTTGACAACATTCTAAGCTTTCAAAATCTAGGCCTAATACTTCGCAATAAGCTTGAACAATATAAGACTGTTTAGAGGTTCTTTGCCCTTTTTTTCCTAGTCCATATTTTTTTTCAGTACAAAACCGCAAACTATCTCCAGATATGCCAATTACCTTTAAAATAGACGAATCTAATAAACCATTAATATCTTCTAAGGTTAAATGAATTGAATTATCATTAATATCTTCAATTCTGTACTCGCTTTTCTTCTCATTTTCAAATCCTTTAAAATCAGATTTATTTTGTAAGTACAATTTCTTACCCTTTGGTTCTAAAACCTCTTTAGTTGCTCTAGATTGTGGCTGAGATTCTGTCATCCAAGCTTTCAAGACATTTAATGGAATGGTATAACTGGAAGTTTTTGTTTGACTACGGTATTCTTCGAGAAATGCCTCAAGTAACCATCGACTTGCTTCTATTAATATTTGCTCCGAAGCACAAGAATAGTTTCCCTTATAAGCATCTTTAGCCTTACGAAGGGTTTCTACATCTTCATCCGATAATCTGATTTCGCCAGACCTTAACATAAATCTCGTCAAACGTCAACCTACGATCTGATCCACTTTTTGATCCCCTTTTGCCAGCATTTGCTTAAAGCATTTTAATCAACTTGTCCTCAAAAAACAAGCTATAGGGGGACAGGAGTAAATATGAAAAAGGAAAATTTTTGGAACAAACATAAAGCGGACATTGACGTGATTTGCCGCATCATCACCACTTTAACTGCCTTGGCTAGTTTGGGTGTTCAGGTGGGGGAGTTAAAGATTCCCGAAAGCGAGATTCTTCCCCCTATGACTGAGGTTCAATTGGAAGCGGGGAAAAAGACTCACACCCACTAAGGAAGATAAATACTAGGGATTGAAGCACATTAGCTGAAATAAAGGCCGATGTGCTTTTTTCATAAGACTAGGCCAAAACGAGGGTGAGTTAATAAGATAACCCACCCTGAAAGAGATTTAGCGATCAACTGACCCCATAATAATATCAATACTGCCTAAAATCGCCATAATATCGGCAACTTTTACCCCTTTGAGGATATGGGGCAGAATTTGAAGATTATTAAAATCGGCGGCCCGAATTTTCCAACGCCAAGGGAAAACATCATCATTACCGACGATAAAGATACCTAATTCCCCTTTACCGCTTTCCAAGCGCACATAATGTTCACCTTTAGGAATCTTAAAAGTGGGGGCGACTTTTTTGGCGATATATTGATAGTCAAAATCATTCCAAGCTGATTTTTTCCCTTCTGCCATCCGTTTTGCTTCCAGATTTTCGTAGGGACCACCGGGTAAACCTTTCAGTGCTTGCCGGATAATTTTCACCGATTCGCGCATTTCCCGAATCCGCACCAGATAACGAGCAAAACAATCGCCGGCGGTTTCCCAATGCACTTCCCAGTCAAAATCGTCGTAACACTCGTAATGGTCAACTTTTCTTAAATCCCATTTCACCCCGGAAGCGCGCAACATCGGACCGGATAAACCCCAGTTAATCGCTTCGTCTCTGGTAATGCAGCCTATCCCTTCAATACGACGGCGGAAAATCGGGTTATTAGTGATTAATTTCTCGTATTCGTCCACTTTGGGGTCAAAATAGTCACAGAAATCCTCGCACTTATCCACCCATCCGTAGGGTAAATCCACCGCCACACCACCAATACGGAAATAATTATTATTAATTAACCGCATTCCCGTGGCAGCTTCCCAGAGGTCATAAATCATCTCCCGTTCCCGGAAAATGTAGAAAAAGGGAGTTTGTGCGCCTACATCCGCCATAAAGGGGCCTAACCAGAGTAAATGGTTAGCGATGCGGTTGAGTTCCAACATAATCACCCGGATATATTGCGCTCGTTTGGGAACGGCGATATCGGCTAATTTTTCGGGAGCATTGACTGTAATCGCCTCGTTAAACATCCCTGCGGCGTAATCCCAACGACTAACGTAGGGAACGTACATGACATTGGTGCGATTTTCGGCAATTTTTTCCATGCCCCGATGAAGATAACCGATTACGGGTTCACAGTCAATCACGTCTTCCCCGTCAAGGGTGACGATTAAGCGCAAAACTCCGTGCATCGAAGGGTGATGGGGTCCCATGTTTAAAACCATGGGTTCTGTTCTCGTTTCAATTTTTGCCATAGGGCTACCGATGATCCCGAAAATCTTTTTAAAGTTATTATAGGTAAACGCTTCGACAATACACAAGGACTATCGGGTATCAGTAATCAGTAATCAGTAATCAGTAGTCAGTAGTCAGGAGATTATTTTTATTTATTCTCCCCACTTCCCCACACCCCACACCCCACACCCTACACCCCACACCCCACACCCCACACCCCACACCCTCTTTGAAGTCAGGAGATTATTTTTATTTATTCTCCCCATTTCCTAATTCATAATTCATAATTCATAATTCATAATTCCCACTCGATCGAGTACAATAGAGTGTTCAGCAAAAGCGATCAGCTATTAGCTTTGATTAGTCCTTCGGTAAGAATATAAACCAGAGAAAAGAGCCATTAAGAGCGGCAATCAGCTGAAAAAGCTCAAAAACTGAATTTTAGGCTGAAGGCTGACGGTAGCTTGCTGAAAGCTGAATCCCGTTGATAATTTTTTTACTTGAATCGCCGTGGTTATCCAAATCGAATCAACTCAAAACTACGAAACCAAAACCCAAGAGATCGCTAGACAACTTTTAGCCGAAACTCGCGAAAAAAAAGGTCTTTGGTCTGCTTTACAGGATCAAATGCGTTGGGATGATAAATTACTCGATTGGGCAATGTCTAACCCCAATTTACGAGTACAATTATTCCGTTTTATTGACTGTTTACCCGCTTTACGCAGTAATGCCGAGATCGCTAATCATCTCCAACAATACCTCGGTGATGCTTCCGTAGAACTGCCCAGTGCGCTGAAAAGTATCCTCAACTTTAGTGATCCTAACTCCCTACCGGCTCAAACGGCCGCCAGTCTGATCAGTAAATCCGTAGAAACCTTAGCTCGTAAGTATATCGCCGGGGAAGACCTAGAGCAAATTACTCGCACTGTCACCCGTCTGCGCAAGGAAAAAATGGCTTTTACCATAGATCTCCTCGGTGAAGCGGTAATTACTGAAGCGGAAACCCAAGTTTATCTACAAAGTTATCTGGATTTAATGACCCATTTGGCTCAAGAAGCGACCAAATGGAATAAAGTTAGCCAAATTGATGAAGCAGATGGCGAGTTACTACCACAAGTGCAGGTTTCTGTCAAGCTAACTGCCTTTTATTCTCAGTTTGATCCCATGGATCCCATTGGCAGTAAGGAGAAAGTTTGCGATCGCATTCGCCTACTATTGCGACGCGCTCAGGAGTTAGGGGTGGCAGTCCATTTTGATATGGAACAGTACGTTTATAAAAACCTCACCCTGGCTATCCTGAAAGAATTACTCCTAGAAGAAGAATTTCGCAGTCGTACCGATATTGGCATCACCCTACAGGCATATTTAAGAGATTCTGCCCAAGATTTACAAGATTTAATTAATTGGGCCAAAAAGCGCGGTTATCCCCTGACTATCCGGCTAGTCAAAGGCGCTTACTGGGATCAGGAAACGATTAAATCTAGGCAAAATCATTGGCCACAGCCGGTATATAACGAAAAATCGGCCACCGATGCCAATTATGAGCGGATGACGCGGTTATTATTGGAAAATCATCAATATTTATACGCCGCCATCGGTAGTCATAACGTGCGATCGCAAGCTTTGGCCTGTGCGATCGCAGAAAGTTTAGAAATTCCCCGTCGTCGCTTTGAAATGCAGGTATTGTACGGCATGGGCGACCAATTAGCCAAAGCGTTAGTGAAGCGGGGTCATCGGGTGCGGGTTTATTCCCCCTACGGACAACTCTTACCCGGTATGGCCTACCTAATCCGCCGTTTATTAGAAAATACCGCTAATAGTTCCTTCCTAAGGCAAAATTTGGAGGATCGTCCCGTGGAAGATTTAATCGCAGCCCCCCGGGTTTTAGGCAAGGATAACCCGATTATCGCCGGTTTTCCTAATGCCCCCGATACAGATTATGCTAACGAGCAATTACGAAATAAAGCGAGTCAAGCCCTTACTTTTGTCAAAAATTCCCTCGGTAAAACCTATTTACCCCTAATTAACGGCGAATACGTCGCCACCAATGTTCAAATTAATTCCGTTAATCCCTGTAACCCACAGGAAATAGTGGGGAAAGTAGGCTTAATTGAGGTGGAACAGGCAGAAAAAGCGATCATAGCGGCGAAACAGGCTTTTCCCGCTTGGAAACGCACTCCAGTGGCAAAAAGAGCCGAAATACTGCGAAAAGCGGCGGATTTGATGGAAGCGCGACGACACGAGTTATCGGCCTGGATTTGTTTGGAAGTGGGCAAAGTTATCCAACAGGCGGATCCGGAAGTGTCAGAAGCGATCGATTTTTGCCGTTATTACGCCTCCGAGATGGAAAGACTGGATTTAGGGCATAATTTCGACGTAGCAGGTGAGAATAATCGTTATTCCTACCAACCCCGGGGTATTGCTTTAGTGATTTCTCCCTGGAATTTCCCCCTAGCCATTGCGGTGGGGATGACAGTAGCGGCTTTAGTAGCAGGTAACTGTACGCTATTGAAACCCGCCGAGACTTCCTCGGTGATTACGGCGAAATTTGCCGAGATTCTCCTAGAAGCGGGTATTCCTGCCGGAGTCTTCCAATATATCCCGGGTAAAGGTTCCCAGGTGGGGGCGCATCTAGTCAGCCATCCCGATGTTCACCTAATCGCCTTCACCGGTTCACGAGAAGTGGGCTGTCGCATCTATACAGATGCCTCTATCGTGCAAAAGGGTCAAAAACACCTAAAACGAGTTATCGCCGAAATGGGCGGCAAAAATGCCCTAATTGTCGATGAGAGTGCCGATTTAGATCAGGCCGTTGTCGGTGCGGTTAAGTCCGCTTTTGGCTACACCGGCCAGAAATGTTCGGCCTGTTCGCGGATAATCGTTCTGGAAAGCGTCTATGATAGCTTTGTTGATCGCTTTGTCGAGGCTACCAAGTCCCTCAATATCGGGCCGACGGATTTACCGAGTACGGAAGTAGGACCGGTTATCGACGAGAAAGCTCAAGCAAGAATTCGGGAATATATCGAAACTGGTAAAAAAGAGGCAGAATTGGCTCTAGAAATGCCGATTCCAGAAGTGGGTTACTTCGTCAGTCCCACCGTCTTTAAGAATGTTCCCCCCGATGCGGTAATAGCGATGGAGGAAATTTTTGGTCCGGTGGTGGCGATTATCAAAGTGAGCAATTTTGAGCAAGCTTTAGCCGTAGCTAACGGAACCGACTATGCTCTAACCGGTGGCTTATATTCTCGCACTCCTGCCCATATTAACCGAGCTACGCAGGAATTTGAAGTGGGAAACCTCTATATTAACCGGGGAATCACCGGTGCGATTGTCTCCCGTCAACCCTTCGGGGGTTTCAAGATGTCGGGGGTAGGTTCCAAAGCAGGGGGGCCCGATTATCTGCTGCAATTCCTCGAACCTCGTCACATCAGCGAGAATATTCAACGTCAGGGATTTGCACCGATTGAAGGGGCCGATTAAGCGATATAGCTAAAATTGGTTATTATTGGGGGTTTATACCCCCAAACCTGGTTAATTTATCGGCTAAGACCCATCTTAACCCCCTATCCTTAGATTAGCTCTCTTATTCTTTGTGTGATCTCGCGTAGCGAGCGCGTTGCGACCAGTTTAAATTATATAGGAGCGATCGATCTCTGTGTCCTTTGTGTCTGGAGTGGTTCCTTCCACTCACTCACCAAACCCAATAGAACCGTTGTCTTTCTTACCCGATTTCTTGGCTGTCAACCTACTGCTATATACTTAAGTTTACAATTGCGTCAGCCCATCGAGAAAAGACTATGACGATTGAAACCGTTGCCACAAAACCCTTTAGTGACCAGAAACCGGGGACTTCTGGATTGCGAAAATCCGTTCCCGTTTTTCAACAACCCCATTATCTGGAAAATTTTATTCAAGCTATCTTCAATACTTTAGACGGTATCGAGGGTCAAACCCTAGTCGTCGGTGGAGATGGTCGTTATTATAACCGTCAAGCTATTCAAACTATCCTGAAAATCGCCGCCGCTAACGGTATCGGTAGAATCCTCGTGGGAACCGATGGTATTGTCTCCACTCCCGCTATTTCTGGGTTAATTCGCGAAAATAACGCTTTTGGCGGTATTGTTCTCTCCGCTAGTCATAACCCCGGCGGTCCAGAGGGGGATTTTGGCATTAAGTACAATATTACTAACGGCGGACCGGCACCGGAAAATATCACCGATGCAATTTATGCTGAGACGAAGGTGATTAGCAGTTATAAAATCCTCTTAGGGGCCGATATTAATCTTGATCGCCCCGGTTCCTTTAAACTGGGAACTATGGATGTGGAAGTGATCGATGCGGTTACTCCCTACGTCAAAATGATGGAAAAGATTTTTGATTTCGATCGCATTCAGGCCCTACTCACTTCTGGTAAGTTTAAAATGTGCATGGATTCTCTCCATGCGGTAACCGGTCCCTACGCTTATGCTCTATTTGAACAGCGTTTAGGTGCACCCAAGGGTACAGTGTTAAATGGTATTCCCCTAGAGGATTTTGGTGGTGGTCATCCCGATCCTAACCTAGTCTATGCCCATGATCTGGTAGAAATTCTCTTCGGTCAAGAGGCCCCGGATTTTGGGGCTGCTTCCGATGGAGATGGCGATCGCAATATGATCCTCGGTCAGAATTTTTTTGTCACCCCCAGTGATAGTTTAGCTGTACTAACTGCCAATGCTCATCTAGTACCGGGCTATCAAAATGGTATCACGGGAGTGGCGCGATCGATGCCCACCAGTGCGGCGGCCGATCGCGTAGCGGCTAAACTGGGAATTGACTGTTATGAAACTCCCACCGGTTGGAAATTCTTCGGTAATTTGTTAGATGCGGGGAAAGCAACCCTTTGCGGTGAGGAAAGTTTCGGCACGGGTTCCAATCATATTCGCGAAAAAGATGGTTTATGGGCGGTTCTTTTCTGGTTAAATATTTTGGCAGTTAAAGGGGAATCTGTAGAGGAAATTGTCCGCAGTCATTGGCAAGAATTTGGCCGCAATTTCTATTCTCGTCATGATTATGAAGAAGTCGCCTTAGAACCGGCAAAAGAGATGATGGCACGTCTCCAGAAGCTGGTTTTAGACCTTAAGGGTAAACAATTTGGTAACTATGAAGTGGAATATGCCGATGATTTTAGCTATACGGATCCGGTGGATGGTAGTATCAGTAAAAATCAAGGCATTCGCATTGGTTTTACCGATGGTTCTCGGATTATTTATCGTCTATCGGGTACGGGAACTAAAGGAGCAACTCTCCGGGTTTATCTAGAAAGTTATGAACCGGACGCAAGTAAACACGATATCGACACCCAAAAGGCCCTACAACCCTTAATTGATTTAGCCGAAAAAATCGGTCAAATTCGTCAATCTACTGGACGGGAACAACCCACAGTTATTACCTAAAATCTAGGGATCAGCTATCAGTTTTTATCGGGGAATTTTTTGACCTGCTCATCACTGATAGCCCCTCCTTAATTAGGGTTTGCTGAATAAATCTAAAAACCTTGTGTATAAGACTTTTAGACTTTTTGGTTTCCAAAAAGTACCAGATATGGGAGTGATCGGGGGGAAAATTCAGGTACTTTTTCCCTGAAAATTGGGTAATTGAACCCCTCAAAATCAGTAAAACCCTACACCCTACACCCTACACCCTACACCCTGCCCCCAGGAAAAACTTTTTCAGCAGACCCTAATTACTTTCAGTAATTGCCCTGTGGTACAATTTCTGAATTCCCGTCACTAATTTATCTAAAATAGATCGATGGCTATCGTGAGTCGGATCAAGACTCTGCACTTTGGTTAATAATTTCGCTTCCTGTATATCCACGTCGTCATCGCTATAGATTAAAGTGCTAATCGATGTTATTAGATCTTGATAGGTTTCCGGACTAGGATTATCGCCTAAATAAGACTCTAACCATCGATAACATTCACTGGTTTTAATCGGTTTTAGTTCCGATAATAGTGGTTTAATCTCCGGATCATCATCAAGTTTTTCCCTCACAGCTACCTGTCGTAAATAATTTCTTTCTGATGGTTGAATGACACCATCAATCCAGGCAACACCGATGAGAATTTTCAGTAATTGTTTATTTTTCATCTCACACTTCCTTGACTAACTTAGCCATAAAAAAACCGTCTTGATTATGCCGATGGGGTAACACTTCGATCGCTCCCGTTTCTGTATAGTATTCTGAGAAAGATGAATTAGAGTCAGGAGGGGCCATTTTCCAATCGGGATGAGCGGCTAAAAACTGCTCGATCACTCTTTCATTTTCTAACGGATTTAAGGTACAGGTGGCATAAACTAAGATTCCCTTCGGTTTTACCCAAGTGGCAGCCGAGGCTAAAAGTTCCCCCTGTCGTTTGGCTAGTACAGGTAAATTTTCGGGTGTTTGTCGCCAACGTATATCAGGACGCTTGTGCAGGGTTCCCAATCCTGAACAGGGAGCATCGATTAGTACACGATCGGCGATGCCGCACCACTGGGGACGATCGCGACTATCTCCTAGATGTATTTCGATCGCTTTTAAGTCTAATCTTTTAATATTGGCTTCTAACTGTCGTAAACGGGATGCCGTTTGATCACAGGCCAATATTCTACCCCGATCGCCCATTAATTCGGCAATATGAGTGGTTTTTCCCCCCGGTGCCGCGCAAGCGTCGATAATTGTCTCTCCGGGCTGGGGATCGAGGAGATAAGTGACTAATTGGGCGCTAATATCCTGTAGAGTGTAATTTCCAGCTCGAAATCCCTCTAAACGCTCAATATTGCCTAAACCAGAGGTTAAACGGCAAGCTAGAGGTAATTTAAGATGATTAAAAGTTATATTGGCTGATTCTAACTCATTTTCTAGGGCTTCTCGGCTAGTTTTCAGGGGATTAATCCGAATATCGAGGTCAGGAGATCGATTAAACCATTGACAAAGTTGTTCCGTTTCCGTAACACTAAAGCGATCTAACCACAATTGCACCAACCAATCGGGGAAACTGTGGAGAATACCCAATCTAGAAGCGGTATTTTCTGGCAAAATTAAAGGATCATCGCCATTAGCAGTTAAACGGAGATATTGCCGCAGCATTCCGTTAACCACCGCCGCTAATTTGCCTAAATGACTGATTTTAGTTAATTCTACCGCCGTATTCACCGCCGCTGATGGGGGAATCTGGGAGAGATAACGCAGTTGATAAAGACCAATATGGAGAATTCGCCGTAAATCCGGGGGTTGCTGGGCCGCAGTTTTTTTCCCCAAGCGATCGAGCAGCGCATCCAAAGTTCTTTGGCGGCGTATTATACCATAAACAATCTCCGTTGTCAAGGCTTTGTCAAGACAATTTAAGGAACTAGCGGACAAATGGCGATCAAGAGCGCGATCGGGATAGGCGGAAGAGCGATCGATATCGCGTAAAATCAGCAAAGCCAGCTGACGAGCATTATTCATGCAGTTTCCAGACGATTGCGGAGGAATTGGCGTAAAATAGTCAGCGCCGGAATCGGGATTTCGTGACCCATATTTAACTCGTGATATTCGACGTTAACCCCCAAACCAAGCAGTAAATCTCTGGCCTGACGAGCAGCAGCGATAGGAACGACGGGATCCTGCTTACCATGAACAATTAAGACATTTTGTGGACCTTGGGGATGGGGTTCACCGTGCAGATAACCACTCAGGGAACCCAATCCCGCCAAGGGTAAGGATAAACCCACATCCAGCGTCATCGCTCCCCCTTGGGAAAAACCGGTCAAAAAAGTCCGCTCTAGGGGAATACCGGTAGTTGCTTCTAGGGAAATAATCCAATCCTGCAACTGTTGACGACTAGCGGCTAAACCTTGATAATCGGAGGTTTCTAACGCATACCAGGCACGTCCCCCCGGCACTTGGGGATGATCAAAGGGAGCATTAGGAAACAAAAATTGACAATCAGCCAGATCCAGCATCGATGCTAGGGGGGCCAGATCCATGGCATCCGCACCCCAACCGTGCAGCATGATCACTAGATAGCGAGCGGGATTTTCTGGGGAAGGGGGAATGACAATCGGGTTAAAAGACAGGGTTTTTTCCTCGCAATTCTCTTTTTTATCTATTCTATAGCGGTTTTCCCCGGGGTGAGATGGCTGTGGGGGAGTCTTTTCAGTGATCAGCTTCAAATAATATCTGTAGGGGCGAATTGCATTCGCCCTCTTGGAATAACTTCTGCTTCTGGGAGAAGGTTTGGGGGTGAGGACATTGTGGGCGCACGCAGTGCGCCCCTACCATTGGCGCAATGATATTATTGTAGGGGCGAATCACCGTCAAGCTAAAACTAGACAGAATGATCTGGCTATTATCACCCAACCCAGCCTTGAGCCGGTGAAAATTGGGGCTAATTGGCAATTTTCGGCAAAAAAGTTATCTACACCTGTTAACAGGCAATTTATCCCCCGAATGAGCTACAATTATCGGTCAAACGTGGTTAATAGTGAGCAGATGCGTCGCATTGAAGGGGCGATTTTTGCCTCTGGTATGCCTGTGGCCGCTTTGATGGAAAAGGCAGCCCTGTTAACGGCACAACAGCTTAAAAAGTCCTATTCTTTGGCTAATTTCCCCAAAATTGGCGTTATCGTCGGCCCCGGCCACAATGGCGGCGACGCTCTCGTGATTGCTAGAGAATTACATCTCGCCGGTTATCAAGTATCTCTTTTTTGTCCGATCGCCAAACTCAAGGATTTAACAGCACAACAGGCTAATTATGTCAAGCATTTAGGCTTAATTTTTCAGAAAACTTTAGAATGTTTGCGGGATTGTCAGTTAATTATCGATGGTCTTTTCGGTTTTGGTTTAGAAAGGACTTTATCGGGAGAGATTGCCGAATTAGTCGATAAAATTAATAGTTGGCAAAAACCGGTAATTAGTATCGATATTGCTTCGGGAATTCACACCGACACCGGAGAGGTTTTAGGCACGGCAATTAAAGCCACTCATACCTTTTGTT
Organism: Microcystis sp. M083S1; assembly: GCF_020246405.1. Classification (NCBI taxonomy): domain Bacteria; kingdom Bacillati; phylum Cyanobacteriota; class Cyanophyceae; order Chroococcales; family Microcystaceae; genus Microcystis; species Microcystis sp. M083S1. The sequence continues at coordinate 5,991 of NZ_JADBTB010000224.1, read as the reverse complement.
TGGGACTCTGGAAGCGAGCTTTTTTCCAAGATTTGGCCTTACCCTATCTGGGTAAAGTGGAGTTAATTGATATCGGAATTAGTCCCCTTGACCTAGAAACAATTTTACAAGATTCACCGCCAATTCTGAGAGTTAATCCCGCTCTAATTCGCCCTTATTTACCCTTACCCCGTCCTCTCCTTACCCATAAATATCAGCAGGGACATTTATTAATTATCTGTGGTTCTCGTCGTTATGCAGGGGGGGCAATTCTTGCCGGATTAGGAGCGCGAGGTAGTGGTGTAGGAATGCTTTCTATTGCTGTTCCTGCTGCCCTCAAATCTTTATTAATTAGTCATTTACCAGAAGCATTAATTATCGATTGTCCCGAAACTGCCACGGGAGCTATTGCCGAACTTCCCCTCGAATTAAATAATTATCATGTCCTCGCCTGTGGTCCTGGATTAACCACAGAAAATCCTGCTATTATCGAACAGGTTTTAGACAGTGATAAGGCGATTATACTCGATGCCGATGCTTTAAATATTTTGGCTCAATTGGGTATAGAAAAATTATCATCTCGCCAGAATAAGACAATTTTAACGCCTCATTGGGGAGAATTTAAACGCTTATTTCCTAACTTATCAGGTTCTCAAGATAGGATTAATATCACTCAAGAAGCATCTCAACAAAGTGGTGCAATTGTCTTATTAAAAGGAGCCAGAACTATAATCGCCTCCCCGGAAGGTAAAATGTATATAATCCCCGAAAGTACCTCCGCTTTAGCGCGAGGTGGTAGTGGTGATGTTTTAACGGGATTAATCGGCGGATTCTTAACCCAAATGCCCGATAATGCCCCAGAAGCAACCGCATTAGCGGCTTATTTACACGCTCAAGCTGGCATTTTAGCAGCCAAAGAAAGGACAGAATTAGGAGTAGATGGAGTAACTTTAGCTAATTATTTATTTGCCGCCCTTAAAGATTTGATCCCCCCTGCCCCCCTTGATAAGGGGGGTGCCGATAGGCGGGGGGATCAGAATTGATAATTTTTACTGTATCTAAATAGCTGGTTATAATTAAATTAAAAATGGATTTTAGATTCGATCCCCCCTGCCCCCCTTGATAAGGGGGGTGCCGATAGGCGGGGGGATCAGAATTGATAATTATTACTGTATCTAACATTCAAATATCTTTCATAATACCCACCTAAGAAACGCAGAAATAAGTAGCGTTCTATCTTTGTGTCCTCTGTGTCTTTGTGGTTCGTTCCATTCACTCGCCAGCAGGACTATATCTTAGAATACATAATACCCACCAAACCTAAGAGAGCCAAAATATTATTAATAGCATAAATGTACTGTATTTAAACTGCCTATTGACATTTTAGTACAAATGCTCGGACTGCCTCCTTAAAGATTAATTCAGATAGTCGGCATTTGATAAAACATAAGGAATGTTAACCAAAACCACTTATCGTTAGGAATTTTGATAAGTTGGAGATTGAACAAAGATAGAAAGTCTCTAGCGCTGACAACTATGGCTGTAATTGTCCAAAAATACGGTGGTACATCGGTAGGTTCCGTGGAACGCATTCAATCGGTAGCTCAACGGGTCAAAAATACGGTAATAGCAGGAAACACCGTGGTGGTGGTCGTTTCTGCCATGGGTAAAACCACCGATGGATTGGTCAATTTAGCCAAACAGATCGCCGCTGAACCCTCGCGCCGGGAGATGGATATGTTATTATCCACGGGGGAACAGGTAACAATCGCCTTGATGAGTATGGCCCTAGAGGAAATCGGACAACCGGCCATCTCCCTAACCGGCGCTCAAGTGGGAATTGTCACGGAATCCGAACATAGTCGGGCCCGTATTTTAGAAATTAAAACCGATCGCCTTTCCCGACATCTATCGGAGGGTAAAGTAGTTGTTGTCGCCGGTTTTCAAGGTGTCAGCGATAGTGATCAACTAGAGATTACCACCCTAGGACGCGGTGGGTCCGATACCTCGGCCGTGGCCCTAGCAGCCGCCTTAAAAGCCGATTTTTGCGAAATTTACACCGATGTACCCGGTATTCTCACCACTGACCCCCGTTTAGTCCCCGAAGCGCGTCTTTTAGACCAAATCACCTGCGATGAGATGCTCGAATTAGCCAGTTTAGGGGCGAAAGTTCTCCACCCGCGAGCGGTGGAAATCGCTAAAAATTTCGGGGTTCCCCTGGTTGTCCGCTCCAGTTGGACAGAGGATCCGGGTACTTGGGTGACATCCCCGGCACCGAAACCGCGCACCCTGCAAGGATTGGAATTGACAAAAGCAGTGGATGCGGTGGAATTTGACGGTAATCAGGCGAAAATCTCCCTTTTACGGGTTCCTGACCGTCCCGGTATCGCTGCCCGTTTATTCGGGGAAATCGCTCATCAACAGGTGGACGTGGATTTAATTATTCAATCGATTCACGAGGGGGACAGCAACGATATCGCCTTTACGGTGATGGGAAATGCCTTAAAAAAAGCCCAATCCGTGGCCGAAGCGATCGCGCCGGTTTTACGTTCCCATCCCACTAATACAGAGGAAGCGGAAGTGATCATCGAATCTGGGGCCGCTAAAATCGCCATTACCGGCGCTGGTATGATCGGCCGGCCTGGAATTGCTGCCCAAATATTTAGCACTTTGGCCGCAGCGGCAATTAATATCGAAATGATCTCCACTTCTGAAGTAAAAGTCAGTTGTGTCATCGATGAAGCGGACGGAGAAAAAGCAATTAAAGTCCTTTGTGATGCTTTTCAAGTGGAGTATTCTGCTAAAGTTGCTAATCGCGAAATCCCTAAAAATTTAGTCCCAGTCAGGGGAGTGGCCCTAGATAATAATCAGGCACAAATGGCCATTCGTAACGTCCCCGATCGCCCCGGGATGGCGGCGAGAATTTTCTCGGTTTTAGCGGCAAAAAATGTCAGTGTTGATATGATTATTCAATCCCAACGCTGCCGCATTGTCGATGGTATTCCCCGACGGGATATCGCTTTTACTTTACCCCAAGCTGATGCTAATTTAGCCCAAAAAATCCTCTTAGAACTATCGGAAAGTTTGGGTTTACAGGAAGTGGTGGTTAATAATGATGTAGCCAAAGTGAGCATTGTTGGTTCGGGAATGGAAGGACAACCGGGGGTAGCAGCACGCTTTTTTGAAGCTTTAGCAAAGGAGAAAATTAATATTTTGATGATTGCTACTTCTGATATAAAAATCAGTTGTGTGGTGAATCAGGAAGATGGAGTCAGGGCCCTACAAGTGGTTCATGCCGCTTTTGGATTAGCCGGACAGGGTAAAATTGAAGTACCCGCCTAAATGAAATTACAAGTTCTATGATGGGGGTAAGAGTTGTTTATATTGCTGGCAACTTATACCCCCAAAAACCAGATAAATAAGTTAACCCTCATCACCCCGATTTTATCTATGGAACCGATAACAGTGGCGACAATTGTTGCTTTGGTATTTCAGACTACTGTAGAAAAATTTACCGAAGCTGCTCTAGAAAAAATTAATACTTTGCGGCAAATCATCTGGAATAAACTTAAAGCTAATCCTAATGCTGAAAAAGCTTTACAAGCTGCTGAAAAAGGGTCAAAAACTGATCTAGAAAAAGTAGCAGATTATTTAAAGGTTGCCATGAATGATGAAGCAGATTTTGCCGAAAAAGTCAAGGGTTTAGCAACAGAAATTCAATCCTTGAAAATTCAGGATAGTAGTAGTATGAACCAGGCTAATTCTGGAGGTCAAAATTTACAGAATCAGGGTCAGGTTAGTGAAGTTTATCAAGCAGCAACTATAAACATTAATAAAACCTGACTGCAGCCGCCTGTTCAGGAACAGGTTAAACAACATCCTCACAATTTATCTAATAGTAATATCCCTAAGTTTGTTGGTAGGGATCAGGAATTAATTGACTTAAAAACTCAATTACAACAATCCCAAAAGCTTGCTATATCTACCTTAACGGGAATGGGAGGCATAGGTAAAACCGAACTAGCCAGACAGTTTGGCTGGCAACAATGGCGGGAAAAAACCTATCCGGGGGGGATATGTTGGTTAAATGTGGCAGAGAGTGACGGCGGTTTTATCGGTACTTCTATTTTAGATTTTGCGCGGGTACATCTCAAATTAACTTTACCGGATGAGGGAGAATTAGACGTAAAAATTCGTTATTGTTGGCAAAACTGGTTAGCGGGAAATGTCCTAATTATTTTTGATGATGTACGGGATTATCAGCAAATTAGGGATTATTTACCACCGCAAGAAGACAAACGCTTTCAGGTTTTAATTACCACTCGCAAGGAATATTTATCAGCGACAATTGCGACTTTTCGAGTAGAAGTATTAAAAGAAAAAGATGCACTTGATTTATTGCGTTCCTACCTTGAAGACAACAGAATTGACACACAAATCGAGGCAGCTAAATTATTATGTCAGGATTTAGGTTATTTACCCTTGGCGTTAGAATTGGTGGCAAGGTTACTGGTACGACGACAGGATTGGAAAATCAGCAAAATACGGCAGAAATTAGCCGAAAACGGCTTAGATGAGCCAATTTTAGCCAAAAATCCCAAGTTTCATGGGGAAATGACTGCGGAAAGAGGGTTAAAAGCTGCCTTTAATCTCAGTTGGGAGGAGTTGCATAGCGAACCAGAAGCGCAAATTTTGGCACTTTACCTCAGTTTATTCGCTCTTGCGCCCTTTCCCAAGGGGATGATTCTGGATTTATTTCCCGATGAAGATGGGGATACAGTGGAGGAATGGTTAACCGATAGTTTAGTTCACCTGAGTTTAGTTCAGGATAATCGTGATGGTTGGTATGAAATTCATCCCCTGTTGCGTCGCTACTTTCGGGATAAGTTAGAAGCATCACCCCACGCAGAACCAGCAAAACGCCGTTATTGTGGGATTATGGCCAAAAAATCGGCAGAAATGCCAGAGAATCTCACTGTAGAAATCGTTGAAGAATTTAAACCTTTCCTTCTCCATCTACAAGCATCTGTCGGGGAATATCCCCAATATATCGCTGATGAGGATTTATTTTGGTCCTATACGGGTTTAGCTCGGTATTATGAAGGACAAGGATTGTATGCTATTGCTGAACCTTACTGTCAAGCTTGTTTAACCGCAACTCGAACCCACTTAGGAGACAATCATCCCGATGTGGCAGCTTCCCTCAACAATTTAGCAGCATTGTACCGTTCCCAAGGCAGGTACACAGAAGCGGAACCTCTCTATCTAGAAGCATTAGATTTGTATAAACGACTCTTAGGAGACAATCATCCCGATGTGGCAACTTCCCTCAACAATTTAGCACTATTGTACGATTCCCAAGGCAGGTACACAGAAGCGGAACCTCTCTATCTAGAAGCTTTAGATTTGACAAAACGACTCTTAGGAGACAATCATCCCCATGTGGCAAGTTCCCTCAACAATTTAGCACTATTGTACCAATCCCAAGGCAGGTACACAGAAGCAGAACCTCTCTATCTAGAAGCATTAGATTTGTATAAACGACTCTTAGGAGACAATCATCCCCTTGTGGCAACTTCCCTCAACAATTTAGCAGCATTGTACGATTCCCAAGGCAGGTACAAAGAAGCGGAACCTCTCCTTCTAGAAGCTTTAGATTTGAGAAAACGACTCTTAGGAGACAATCATCCCGATGTGGCACTTTCCCTCAACAATTTAGCATACTTGTACGATTCCCAAGGCAGGTACACAGAAGCGGAACCTCTCTATCTAGAAGCATTAGATTTGAGAAAACAACTCTTAGGAGACAATCATCCCGATGTGGCAACTTCCCTCAACAATTTAGCAGGATTGTACTATTCCCAAGGCAGGTACACAGAAGCAGAACCTCTTTATTCTGAAGCATTACAAATTTGTGAACAATCATTAGGAATAGCGCATCCAACAACAATGACGGTTCGAGGAAATTATGCTATCTGCCTTCGTCGTGGGAGATAGCGTCTTAACTGTGAT